>NZ_CP027231.1:600000-782500 GCF_002998435.1 Bacteroides zoogleoformans
GGGGTATCACCACGAATGGAACGAATTTGAGACATCACACCCGGCACGCGTTTTGCAAACAGAAAAAAGGGATTCACCCCAAAGCAAATCCCTTTTTCAGTCATATCCCTTTTTTTAGATACCTCTATTTCAGTTCAAATCTTCGATTGCAGCCTGCGCCGCCGCCAAACGTGCGATAGGCACGCGGAACGGAGAGCAGCTGACGTAGTTCAAGCCTACCTTATGGCAGAACTTCACGGAAGAAGGTTCGCCGCCATGCTCGCCGCAAATGCCGCACTTCAGATCCGGACGGATGGCACGCCCTTTCTCTGTGGCCATGCGTATCAACTGACCTACACCGTTTTGGTCGAGCACTTGGAACGGGTCGACTTTCAGAATCTTCTTTTCCAGATAGATGGGAAGGAAAGATGCGATATCGTCGCGTGAATATCCAAATGTCATCTGTGTCAAGTCGTTCGTACCGAATGAGAAGAATTCCGCGGAGGATGCAATGCGATTGGCTGTCAGAGCGGCACGCGGAATCTCGATCATGGTACCCACCTTGA
Organism: Bacteroides zoogleoformans; assembly: GCF_002998435.1. Lineage (NCBI taxonomy): Bacteria > Pseudomonadati > Bacteroidota > Bacteroidia > Bacteroidales > Bacteroidaceae > Bacteroides > Bacteroides zoogleoformans. Next base: position 600,546 of record NZ_CP027231.1, read on the forward strand.
AGTCGATGCTGTCTCCTGCTTCTTCAAACAATTTGGCTGCTTCGCCGCGAATCACCTCTTCCTGTTGCTTGAACTCGTACAAGATACCGGTAAGCGGCACCATGATTTCGGGATGCGTTTCAACACCTTGTTTCTTAAGTTCCAGTGCGGCACCCAGAATGGCGCGCGTCTGCATCTGAGTGATTTCGGGATAGGTATTGCCCAAACGGCAGCCACGGTGTCCCAGCATCGGGTTATGTTCGCAAAGCGACTCAACACGCTGCTGGATATATTGCAAGCTTACTCCCATGGCATCTGCCATCTCTTGCTGGCCTTTCAAATCGTGAGGAACAAACTCGTGCAAAGGAGGATCGAGCAGACGGACGGTCACCGGACATCCGGCCATAGCCTTGAAGATTCCCTTGAAGTCGGCTTGCTGATACGGCAGAATCTTGTCCAAAGCCTTACGGCGCCCTTCGGCATCTTCCGCAAGAATCATTTCGCGCATGGCTTTGATTTTCTCGCCTTCGAAGAACATGTGTTCCGTGCGACAGAGGCCGATGCCCACCGCACCGAAGCTGCGCGCCACCTCTGCGTCGTGCGGAGTGTCGGCATTGGTACGAACTTGCAGTTTGGTATATTTATCGGCCAAATTCATCAATTCGGCGAAATCGCCGGAGAGTTCGGCAGCTTTTGTTTCTACCTTGCCATTATATACCTGGCCCGTGCTGCCGTTCAAAGAGATGTAATCTCCCTCTTTCAGGACAACGCCGTCCACCTCTACCGTACGTGCCTTATAGTCGATATTCAACGCTCCCGCGCCCGACACGCAGCACTTACCCATGCCGCGAGCCACTACGGCAGCGTGCGAGGTCATACCTCCGCGAGCCGTCAAGATGCCTTCGGCAACCGCCATACCGGCCAAGTCTTCGGGAGAAGTTTCGATACGCACCATTACAATCTTCTTGCCGGCAGCATGCCATTCGGCTGCATCGTCCGCAAAGAAGACGATTTGTCCGCAAGCAGCGCCCGGAGATGCGGGCAAGCCGCGGGTCAAAGTCTGTGCCTGCTTCAGAGCCTTCGTATCGAATATGGGATGAAGCAACTCGTCCAGCTTGTTGGGCTCGCAACGAAGCAATGCCGTTTTTTCGTCAATCATTCCCTGACGGAGCAAATCCATGGCAATCTTCACCATAGCGGCACCCGTACGTTTTCCGTTACGCGTCTGAAGGAACCAGAGCTTGCCTTCCTGCACGGTGAACTCCATGTCCTGCATGTCTCTGTAGTGATTTTCGAGCTTGGTTTGCAGCGCGTCCAACTCTTTATAGATTTCGGGCATGGCCTCTTCCATGGAAGGATACTTGCTTGCACGCTCTTCCTCGCTTACACCGGCCAGTTCGGCCCAGCGTTGCGAGCCTATCTTTGTAATCTGCTGCGGGGTACGAATGCCTGCCACCACATCTTCGCCTTGCGCATTAATCAGATATTCGCCGTTGAAGAGGTCTTCGCCCGTGGCAGCGTCGCGGCTGAAGCAAACACCCGTAGCCGAGGTCTCTCCCATATTGCCGAATACCATGGCCTGAACACTGACTGCCGTGCCCCATTCGTCGGGAATCCCCTCCATCTTGCGATAGAGAATGGCACGTTCGTTCATCCACGAGTTGAACACGGCGCATACAGCCCCCCACAACTGCTCGTAGGCAGACGTCGGGAAGTCCTTGCCGGTCTGTGCCTTTACGGCAGCTTTGAATTTCTTCACCAGCTCTTTGAGGTCTTCCACCTCCAGCTCGTTATCCAGCTTCACGCCTTTGGCATGCTTCACCTCTTCTATGATGGCTTCAAACGGGTCAACGTCTTCTTTGTTCACCGGCTTCATGCCCAGCACCACATCGCCGTACATTTGCACGAAGCGGCGGTAAGAATCCCAAGCAAAGCGCGCGTTGCCGGTTTTGCGTGTCAGGCCCTCTACCACTTCATCATTCAAACCCAGATTCAGGATGGTATCCATCATACCCGGCATGGAAGCGCGCGCACCCGAACGGACGGAAACCAACAACGGGTTCTCCACGTCGCCGAACTTGGAACGCATCAGCCTTTCCACATGAGCAATGGCCTGCTCCACTTCGTTTTTCAACAGGGCGACGACCTTCTCCTGCCCCATTTCATAATACTCGGTACAAACTTCCGTCGTGATTGTAAAACCCGGAGGAACCGGAACTCCTATCAGGTTCATTTCCGCAAGGTTGGCACCCTTTCCCCCCAAAAGATTTCTCATGTCAGCCTTTCCCTCTGCCTGGCCGTTTCCAAATGTGTAAACTCTTTTCTTGTCCATAATATATATTTAAAAATTTCTGATTATTACTTTTATTTCCCCGATACTTCATTTTCGGTTCGCAAATCTAAGTATATTTCACAGACTATAAAACTTTTTCCAACAAAAACTTCATGCCAGAATGCAATTTCGACATTGCAATCTTTTATCCTCCGTCCGATAGGGAGAAATCCCGAAAAAACACTTACTTTTGCGGCAAATTTCATTATATTTGGTGTAGAAGTGGCAAGAAAGAGAAAAGAACTCCCCCTGTTGGAGAGAGTGACGATAACAGATGTGGCTGCCGAAGGAAAAGCCATCGCAAAAGTCGATGATTTGGTTGTATTCGTACCCTATGTGGTTCCCGGCGACGTGGTCGACTTGCAAATCAAGAGAAAAAAACATCATTACGCCGAAGCCGAGGCGGTGAAGTTTCATGAGTATTCACCGGTAAGGGCAGTCCCGTTCTGCCAACACTATGGCGTATGCGGCGGGTGCAAATGGCAAGTGCTCCCCTATTCCGAACAAATCAGATACAAGCAAAAGCAGGTTGCCGACAACCTTACGCGCATCGGCAAGATAGAACTTCCTGAAATATCGCCCATCTTAGGTTCGGAAAAGACCCGATTCTACCGAAACAAGTTGGAATATACTTTTTCCGACAAACGGTGGCTGACGGCGGAAGAAGTGCGGCAAAACACGGTGTACGAACAGATGAACGCCGTGGGCTTTCATATCCCCAACGCTTTCGACAAAGTGCTGGCCATCGAGAAATGCTGGTTGCAGGACGACATATCCAACCGCATCCGCAATGCCGTGCGCGACTATGCCTGCGAGCACGATTACCCCTTCATCAACCTGCGCACCCACGAAGGCATGCTGCGCAACATGATTGTGCGCACATCCACCACAGGCCAACTGATGGTAATCCTCATCTGCAAGATAGAGAAAGAAGAGGAAATGGCGCTCTTCAAGCAACTGCTGCAATACGTTGCAGACACATTCCCCGAAATCACGTCGCTGCTCTATATCATTAATAATAAGCTGAACGACACCATTACCGACCTTGATGTGCATACCTTTAAGGGGAAAGACCACATCTTTGAAGAGATGGAGGGCCTGCGCTTCAAAGTAGGGCCGAAATCATTTTATCAAACCAACTCCGGACAGGCATATAATCTTTATAAAGTGGCACGCCACTTTGCCGGACTGACCGGTGACGAGTTGGTGTACGACCTCTACACGGGCACGGGAACCATCGCCAATTTCGTTTCGCGCCAGGCCCGTCGGGTCATCGGCATAGAATACGTGCCCGAAGCCATTGAAGACGCCAAAGTCAATGCCGAAATCAACGGAATAGAGAATACCTTGTTCTTTGCCGGCGACATGAAAGACCTGCTGACGGAAGACTTCATCGACCGATACGGTCGCCCCGACGTCATCATCACCGACCCTCCACGTGCCGGAATGCATCAGGACGTAATAGACGTCATCCTCTTTGCCGAACCCGAACGCATTGTATACGTCAGCTGCAATCCCGCCACGCAAGCGCGCGACCTGCAACTGCTCGATGCAAAATACCGTGTAAAAGCCGTTCAGCCGGTAGATATGTTCCCGCATACCCACCATGTGGAAAACGTAGTACTGCTCCAACTGAAGCCCGGTAACGAGAAATCACCGGCCACTCACCACCAACCACTCACCGCCGACCGTTAACCATCGACCGTTAATCACTAACTACTAACCATTAACCATTAATCACTAACCATTAATCACTAACCATTAATCACTAACCATTAATCACTAACCATTAATCACTAACCATTAATCACTAACCATTAATCACTAACCATTAATCACTAACCGTTAATCACTAACCACTAACCATTAATCACTAACCACTAATCACTAATCCCCAACCGACATGACAAAAGAAAGAATTGCGGCAAGAGCCCGCGCGCAATATACGGACTACACAGTGAAAGAGCCCATGGAGCTTATGACATTTTTGGCAACCAAGATGCCTGACGCCAGCCGCACCAAACTGAAATCCTTGTTGAGCAAGCGGATTGTCCACGTAGACAGCGTCATCACCACGCAATACAACTTCCCCTTGAAGCCCGGCATGAAAGTACAAATCAGCCGCGCGAAAGGCCGAAAAGAATTCAACCACAGGCTGATAAAGATTGTGTATGAAGACGCCTACATCATCGTCATCGAGAAGAAGCAAGGACTGCTGTCCGTCAACACGGAAAGACAGAAGGAACGCACGGCCTGTACGATACTGAACGAATACGTGCAGCGTTCGGGCAGGCAGCACCGCGTCTACATCGTCCACCGGCTGGACCGCGACACCTCCGGCTTGATGATGTTCGCCAAAGACCAAAAGACGCAGAACACCTTGCGCGACAATTGGCACAACATCGTGTTCGACCGCCGCTACGTGGCCGTTGTCCGCGGAGAGATGGAGAAAGACGCCGGCGTAGTGTCGTCGTGGCTCACCGACCGCACACTCTACGTACATTCCAGCCCCACGGACGACGGCGGCAAAGAAGCCATCACACACTACCGCACCATCAAACGCGCCAACGGCTACTCCTTGATGGAGTTGGTGCTCGAAACCGGACGCAAAAACCAGATACGCGTGCACATGCAAGACCTGGGACACCCCATCGTCGGCGACGGACGCTACGGACCGGACGACGACCTCAACCCGATAGGAAGACTGGCCCTGCATGCCTTCAAACTATGCTTCTACCATCCTCTGACGGGCGAAAAGATGCATTTTGAGACCCCCTACCCCGGAGAGTTCAAGAAAATCCTTACGAGACGCTGAAAAAAAGTTGTCATTCTCCCTTATCTAAAGTTTGCGAGATAGAGAAATAAACTTTATCTTAGCCGTGCGAACGCATATCCGCACGGCGCGAACATATATCCGCACACTGCGTTTATCCGTTCGCGCACTGCGAACAGAGATTTCGCGCCTAAAAGAGATAAGTTTTCTCGCCTACGACGGAATAGTTTAGAAGCCCTACTCCGCAAGTTTTTTTCACAATCGCGGCCGGCGCTTCGCTTATATCACGGGAAGGACGCCTCAAGGAAGACGGGACGCATCGGAGCGGAGAAGCTGCGTCGGAACAAGCAGGAAAGCGACATCGGGGCGCTAAAGAAAGCGGCATCGGGACAAGCAGGAAAGCTGTATCGGGGCACTAAAGAAAGCGGCGTCGGAACAGGCAGGAAAGCGACATCGGGGCACTAAAGAAAGCAGCTTCGAGACCGGCAGGAAAGCGGCATCGAAGCGCTAAAAAAACTGCATCGGAACAGGCAGGCCGAAAAGAAAGACTCATAAGAGATGAGACGATAAACAATAGGCGACAATAAACAATAGACGATAAACAATAGGCGACAAACAATAGGCGACAATAAACGATAGACAATAGACGATAGACAATAGACGATAACCAAAACCGACGATATGGCAGAATATGACATGCAGGAACTCACCCTGCCCGGCAAAGACGGCAAGCGCATCTTTTATCCCAAGATGCAACTGTACGGACAGAAAGATTTGGACGACATTGCGGAGAACATCGCAAGGGGCACCACCTTCTCGCAAGGAGAAATCAAGGGACTGGTGCAGGCCGTCACCGAAGAGATTGCCCACAGGATGGGCGAAGGATATTCGGTGAAGATTAAAGGATTGGGCGTATTCACCCCGGCACTGGGCCTGCGCAAAGGCAAAGAACCGGAAAGCGACGAAGAAGGAAAGCGAAAGCGAAACGCGGCAAGCATCCGCCTGAAGGACATACACTTCAAGGCCGACAAAGAGTTTGTGTACGAAGCGGGAAGATACTGCAACCTGCAACGCTCCAGCTCCAAGAAATGCCGGCGCTCCTCGCAACTCTTCACCCCGCAGGAGAGGCTGGCAATGGCCAAGGCATACATCGGCAGGAACCTCATCATCAGCGTCGCGGAATACTGCGCACTGACGGGACTGCTGAAAACCGCCGCGGCCAAAGAGCTGAAGCTGTGGGCTTCGGACCCCGAAACGGGCATCGACAGCAAAGGACGGGGCACGCACAAGGTCTATGTGCTGCGCCGGGAGGAGGCCGACGTGTAAGAGGCCGTGTGCTTCATCGGATATTGCACAACTTACTCTCTCTCACCTCGAACGGACGCCGGCGTGTAAGAGGCCGTGTGCTTCATCGGATATTTTTATGCACGAGAAGCACAACCGCACCGCATTATTCCGTATTTTTGCGCATCAATTTATTAAGAAAGAAGAAAAAGTATGAAGAAGGTTATGAAAGGAGTACGGTTTACTCCCAAAAACTATTCCGACGAGGTAGAAGCCCGGATTCAACACTATAAGAGGGAAGGATGCAAGCTGCCGTCGCGACACCTGTTGCGCACGGAAGAGCAACTGGCCGGCATACGCGAAAGCGCCAAGATAAACACGGCACTGCTGGATTATATCTCGGCCAACATACGCGAAGGCATGTCCACCGCCGAGATAGACCACATGGTGTACTGCTTCACCACCGACCACGACGCCATCCCTGCCCCTTTCCTCTACGAGGGTTTCCCGAAAAGCGTGTGCACAAGCATCAACGATGTGGTGTGCCACGGCATACCCCGCACCAAGGAGTTTCTGCGCAGCGGCGACATCGTGAATGTGGATGTTTCGACCATTTATAAAGGCTACTTCTCCGATGCCTCGCGCATGTATATGATTGGAGAGGTAGAGCCCGAAAAGCGGCGTCTGGTGCAGGTGACGAAAGAGTGCCGCGACATCGGTGTGCGGGCAGCCCGCCCCTGGGCACGCCTCGGCGATATAGGCGCGGCCATTCAGGAACATGCCGAGAAGAACGGCTACAGCGTGGTGCGCGACCTTTGCGGACACGGCGTGGGAATCAAATTCCACGAGGAACCGGACGTGGAGCACTTCGGCAAACGCGGCACGGGCATGCTGATAGTGCCGGGCATGACGTTCACCATCGAACCGATGATTAATATGGGAAGCCATGAGGTGTTCATTGACCAGGCAGACGGCTGGACCGTATGCACGGACGACGGACTGCCCTCGGCACAATGGGAAAGCATGATATTGATTACGGAAGACGGAAACGAGATATTGACCGAATAGAGACTTTTTTTTAAAGATTCACCCTAACAAACAGCGACATGGATGCAATAGTTCTCATCACGGGCATCGGCACCGGCTTTGTCATCGGCTATCTGCTTGCCGCACGCAGAGTAGATGCCATACGGGCCGAAATAGGCGGAAAAGAGAAAGAAATGGAGCTGCTGAAACAGCAGCAAGAGAAGGAAACGGAACTGCTGAAGCAACAGCAGGAGAAAGCCATAGAACTGCTGAAGCAGCAACAGGAGAAGGAAACGGAACTGCTGAGGCAACAACAGGAGAAAGCCATAGAACTGCTGAAGCTGCAGCAGGAAAAGGAAATAAATGTGCTGAAGCAGCGGCAAGAAGAGGCTGAGGCGCTGCACAAGCGCATGAGCGTTGAATTCGAGAATCTCTCCAACCGCATCTTCCAAGACAGGGCCGAAGACTTCAAGAAGCTGAACGCCGAGCACCTTGGCAACTTGTTGCGCCCTCTCGGAGAGAATCTGAAAGACTTCCGCGAGAAAGTAGAGCAGGTCTACGACAACGAATCAAAAGAGCGTTTCTCGCTCGGCGAGCGTATCAAGGAATTGGTGGGGTTGAATAATCGCCTCAGCGAAGAAGCCAACAACCTGACCCGTGCCTTGAAAGGCGACTCGAAAGTGCAGGGCAATTGGGGGGAGATGATTCTGGAACGCTTGCTGCAAGCCTCCGGCTTGATTGAAGGGGAACATTATACGCGCCAGGAATATCTGAAGGACGAGCACGGCAATGTCATCTCCAACGAAGAGAGCGGCCGGAAGATGCAACCGGACATCATCGTGAAGTATCCCGACGACAGGGAAATGATTATAGACTCCAAAGTCTCACTTGTCTCCTATACCGCCTATACCGCCGCCGAGAGCAAGGAAGAGCAGGCCCGCCTGCTGAAGGCGCATCTGCAATCTGTCCGTACGCACATAGACGAGCTGAGCCGGAAGGATTATTCGCGCTACAACATCAAATCGCCGGACTTCGTGATGATGTTCATCCCTACCGAGGGGGCTTATCTGCTTGCCGTCCAGGCCGACGCCACTCTTTGGGAGTATGCTTACGGTAAAAAGGTGGTGTTGATAAGCCCCACCAACCTCATCAGTGCCCTGCGCCTTTCGCTGGACCTCTGGAAGAAAGAAAATCAGGTGAAGAATGTACAGGCCATCATCAAACGCGGCACGGCCCTCTACGAAAAGATAGCCGGCTTCACCGATACTTTCCTGGCCGTGGGCGACAGGCTTGCCGGCATGCAAAAAGATTATGAACGTGCCTTCAACCAACTGTCCGACGGCAACGGAAGCATTGTGCGCCAGGCGGAAATGCTGAAAAGCATGAGCCTTACGCCGAAAAAGAGTATCTCGCCCAAACTCCTGCCCAAAGATAAAGAGGGGGAAGAAACGGAATAGGGGCGGCCAGACGGAACTGACCCTTATTCTCACGTCAGATTGGAAGTGCGGTTAGAGGATGAAACGGTGAATAGGCGGCCAAACCGAACTGACCCTTATTCTCTCTTTCCGGAGTGATAGAGATTGGGAAAAGAGGGAAAGAGGAAAAGAGGGAAAGAGTGTTTTGATTTTCTTTTTTAAGTTTTATCGGCACTTGCCGGGTTTATTTTCGGTCTTTTTGCCTGTTTTCCTTCGCCGCATAACCTCGCTATGCCTTGAGAAAAACAGGCAAAATCTTCAAGCAACGTCTCTCGGAAAGAGGTTGAAACAGAATCAAAACAGTCCCTAAAGGGTGCCGGGGAATCTCTGCCTCGGGATTATGCCTCTTTCTTGGGCAATACGCTGTTCAAGACAATATAGCCAAGCAAACCGGCGACTATCGTGCCCGAGAGCACTCCGAACTTCGCCTGATTCAACAGTTCCGGATGAGCGCCGGCAAAGGAAAGATTGGCCACAAACAAAGACACCGTAAAACCAATGCCTCCCAACAAGGATACGCCGGCAATGTTCTTCCAGTTCATGCCCGAAGGCATGGGTGCCAATCTGCTTTTTATGGCCATCCATGTGAAGAGGTAGATGCCGATGAATTTCCCGAAAAGCAATCCTACGGCCACGGCTATGCTGACGTCGCCCATCACATTGCCACCGCCTCCAAGCACTACACCGGCATTGGCAAAGGCAAACAACGGGAGGATGACGAAATTCACCACTCCATGCAGGTTGTCTTCCAATGACTGCAACGGACTGATGACGAAATCCGAAGCACGCTCCACGCGCTTCAGTTTGGCAATCTGTTCATTGTCCAGCACAATATCGTCTGAATGAGAGACCGGGAAACTGTTTATGACGGCACGGATGTGTTTGATGTATCGTCCCGCATCCAGGCGCGGACGTGCCGGTATCACAAATGCCAATATCACACCAGAAATAGTGCTGTGGATGCCCGACTGAAGGAACATGTACCAGATGACAATTCCTCCCGAGAGGTAGAAAAGCTTTTGCGTCATTCCCCGTTTGCCCAAATAGTAGAGAATAGCGTAGAGCACTGCCGCTATCAACAAATACCCATATGCCACATTCGAACTATAAAACAAAGCTATCACCAGAATGCCTCCGATATCGTCGACTACGGCGAAGGCTGTCAGAAACACCTTCAGACTCAAAGGTACCCGCTTGCCCAGCAGACTGAGTACTCCCAACGAAAAAGCGATGTCGGTGGCCATCGGTATGGCCATGCCGCGCGCATCGGGTGTGCCTTGCACTACCAACAAAGAGTAAAACACTACCGGCAATATCATTCCTCCGCAAGCCGCAATGAAAGGAAGCGCCGCCTTGCGGAAAGAGGACAACTCGCCTACCAGCAGCTCGCGTTTTATCTCCAGCCCTACGGACAAAAAGAAAATGGTCATCAGGCAGTCGTTGACAAACTCAAGCATCGTGAGCGGATGTCCTCCGTGTGAAAACAGGTTGAAGCCTCCGATGCGGAGATGCAATTCTTGCGACAAAAAGTCTTGATACACCGGCGACATCGGCGAATTGGCCACACAGGCCGCTATTATTGCCACTACGAACAACAGAATACTTGCCCAGACATTGAGCGACAACCGACTTTTGATGGAAAAATGCTTTTTCATATTGATCAGATTTTGGAATCGTTTTCGGAAAGGAGAATGCCGGAACGGTGCATTCTCCCTCAAAAGATTTTATTAATCCAGCTTCAGCACTGCAAGGAAAGCCTTCTGAGGTACTTCTACATTGCCAATCTGCTTCATTCTTTTTTTGCCTCTTTTCTGTTTCTCGAGCAACTTGCGCTTACGGCTCACATCTCCGCCATAACACTTTGCCGTCACATCCTTACGCACCGCCTTAATCGTTTCGCGGGAGATAATCTTAGCGCCGATAGCTGCTTGAATGGCCACATCAAACTGTTGGCGGGGAATCAAATCTTTCAGTTTCTCGCACATCCGGCGCCCCAATTCATAGGCGTTGTCAAAATGTGTCAGAGTGGAAAGAGCATCCACCGGCTCGCCGTTCAGCAAGATATCCAGCTTCACTAATTTGGAAGGGCGAAAGCCATTGGGATGATAATCGAAAGAGGCATACCCCTTGGATATGCTCTTCAGCTTGTCATAAAAATCGATGACTATCTCGCCAAGCGGCATGTCATAATAGATTTCCACCCGATTGCCCGAAATGTATTCCTGCTTCACCAATTCGCCGCGTTTGCCCAGGCAAAGGGTCATGATAGGACCGATATAATCGGTAGCGGTAATCACCGAGGCGCGGATATAGGGTTCTTCGATATGATCGATCAGTGTCGGTTCGGGCATGCTGCCGGGATTATGCACCTCGGTCATGTTGCCTTGCTTGTCGTAGATATTATAAGAGACATTGGGCACTGTTGTGATGACATTCATATCGAACTCGCGATCGAGACGCTCCTGCACAATCTCCATGTGGAGCAAACCGAGAAAACCGCAGCGAAAACCAAAGCCCAAAGCCAACGAAGATTCCGGCTGGAAAGTCAGCGAAGCGTCGTTCAGCTGCAACTTCTCCAACGAAGAACGCAAATCTTCAAAATCTTCGGCCTCAATGGGATATACGCCTGCGAAGACCATCGGCTTCACTTCTTCAAAACCGGCAATGGCTTCTTTGCAGGGACGTATGACGTGCGTGATGGTATCACCCACTTTCACTTCTTTGGAGGTTTTGATGCCTGAGATGATATAGCCCACGTCACCGGTACGCAGTTCGGAACGCGGAAGCATATCCATTTTGAGCACACCGATTTCATCTGCATCATACTCCTTGCCGGTATTGAAGAACTTCACCTTATCTCCTTTACGGATTACGCCGTTCACTATCTTGAAATAAGCAATGATGCCACGGAAAGAATTGAATACGGAATCGAAAATCAAAGCCTGAAGCGGGGCTTCTTCACTGCCTTTCGGATGAGGAATGCGTTCAATGACGGCAGCAAGGATTTCTTCCATGCCCATGCCCGTCTTGCCGGAAGCACGAATGATTTCTTCACGCTTGCAGCCCAGCAACTCTACGATTTCATCTTCCACCTCTTCGGGCATGGCACTCGGCATGTCGCATTTATTGATGACCGGAATAATCTCCAAATCATGTTCAATGGCCATATAAAGATTGGAAATTGTCTGGGCCTGCACGCCCTGCGAAGCATCTACAATGAGCAACGCGCCTTCGCAAGCGGCAATGGAACGCGATACTTCATACGAGAAATCCACGTGCCCCGGAGTATCAATCAGATTCAGGATATATTTCTCGCCTTTATACGTATATTCCATCTGTATGGCATGGCTTTTAATGGTAATGCCTCTCTCTTTCTCGAGATCCATGTCATCCAGCATCTGTCCGTTAGTCACTTGTATGGTGTCGGTGAACTCCAGCAGACGGTCTGCCAGTGTAGATTTACCATGGTCGATATGGGCGATAATGCAGAAATTGCGTATATTATTCATTGTCAACAACTATCTATTTATTCGGTGCGCAAAGATAATGAAAACGGGGCAAATAAAAAAGATGCGTTGACAACATATACATGCCTCAACGCATCTTTTTATAGCCAGTTAATCAACCTCCGCTTAGTTCAGCTTCACAAACAATTCGCCTTCCACTTCAGAGGTAGCGACCTTGTCTTCTCTCAATAACCAACCCAAACCGAGGAAGAAATCCTTATCAACCAGTTTGGTTACTTTCTTGATTTGCTTGTGTGTCAAGCCATCTGTGCCATTCAATGCTGTCCAAATCTGTCCTGCAACATTTCCAGCTTTTTCTTTTAACATTTTTCTTTGCTTTTAGTTAAACGTTATCCTCATCTCTGTTAACAAAGATGCAGGTGTTTCTTATATCGCTGCAAAGATAGACAATAAATGTGTTATAGAACACATTTGTAAGCATATTTTTTTATATAAAGAGGCTGAAAGTTACGTTTCATTACTATTGATGCGCTTTTTCCATATATTCAACCCAGATTCGGGCAGCTTCTTCTACCATCTTTGCACAGGGACGCTTGGCGTAATATTCTTCTGTGCGCACTTCGGGAATAGGCGATCTTTCCGTCTTTCTAAGTTTCAGTAATTCTGCACAAATCACAGAACCATTACGTTTCTCAAATTCTTGGGCCAGTTCCTGCACCAAAGCATAATTTGCCGCCTTACCTTCGCGGTCTCCGCCATTCACAGTTCCTTTTTCCAATCCGGCCAACAAGAACATGCCGCATGCGGCGCCGCACGTCTGACGCATACGGCCGATTCCTCCCCCGAAAGACGCCGACATGCGCAGCGCTTGTTCCGCAGTAAATCCATACATGTCGGCAAAAGCCGCCACCACCGACTGAGAACAATTGTACCCATCCATGAAAAGCCCGACAGCCTTTTTTATCCTATCCCTCATCTCCATAATCATTCTGCTATTTCCAGCAACATCGGGCAGTGATCGGAATGAACGGCATCGCCCAATATCCTGGCTTCTCTCAGCATCGGACGCACCGGTTCGTTTACCATACAATAATCTATACGCCAACCTTTATTCTTGGCGCGAGAGTTGAAACGATAACTCCACCATGTATATTCCTGCTTATCGGGATGAAGAAACCGGAAACTGTCGACGAAACCGGCTTCGAGGAAACGTGTCATCCACTCCCGCTCTTCGGGCAGGAAGCCGCTATTGGAGGCATTGCGCACAGGGTCGTGAATGTCTATAGCCTCATGACATATGTTATAATCGCCGCAAAGAATCAGTTTAGGGCGGGTACGCTCGAGTTCGAGCACATATTCCTGAAATTTTTCCAGCCAAATCATCTTAAACGCTTGGCGTTCGTCGCCGCTGGTGCCGGAAGGATGATAAACGCTTACAATGGAGAGGTCTCCATAATCGGCACGAATAAAACGGCCCTCATTGTCATATGCTTCCATACCCATGCCGTATGCCACATGGTCCGGTTCTCGTTTACTCAAAATAGCGACTCCGCTATAGCCTTTCTTCTGTGCAGAATAGAGGTAATGCTTGTAGCCCAATGTATCCAACGCTTCCGCCGGATATTGTTCCGGTTGCAGTTTTGTTTCTTGCAAGCATAACACATCGGGGTGCTCTTGGCCTAACCAATCGGTAAATCCCTTTGCAACGGCAGCGCGCAAGCCGTTTACATTGTATGTGATAATTTTCATATTCAATCTTGTTTATATTTACAGACTTCACATTTACAGACATACGAATACAAAGAGTCTTCTTTCAAGGAATTGCATTCAAGATGTCAGTTCGGAGATTAACAACATGATATTCAAAACCGTAACAACAGTTGCTATGGAATAAAGCACAAAGGTGCTCCATTTACTGTTTACATACTGTCCCATTACTTTTCGAGAAGAGGTCAACCCCACTTGCAGGAAGACTGTGAAAGGTAGCTGAATACTCAATACCATCTGAGATATCAACAATCCTTTGAAGGGGTCGCCTATAAAAAATATCAGCAGCAAAGCAATGCCTAACGAAAGTATCACGCCCACTTGAGAATGACTGTCTTTAATGTGATAAGCTTCTCCGAATATTCCGGCAAAAATAGAACCGGCAGCCATACCGCTGGTGATTGTAGAAGATATGCCGGCCATCAGCAGCGCCAAAGCAAAAACCACGGCGGCGCTGTTTCCCAACAACGGCTCCAACAAAGATTTGGCTTGTTGCAGTTCTTCCACCTGAATGCCGCCTTTATAGAACGTTGCCGCTGCCAGCAGTATCATGGCGCTATTGATGGCCCACCCCACAATCATTGAAAACAATGTATCGAACAGTTCGTATTTCAATACTTTCCGGATGGAAGCATCATCTTTTTTATTGTATTCATGGCTTTGTATCACCTCCGAATGAAGAAACAGGTTATGAGGCATCACCACTGCTCCGAGCACACTCATGATAATCAGCATGCTGCCATGTGGGAAAGCAGGGGTCAACCATCCCTGCACAGCCACAGGCCAGTCTATCTTCACCAGAAAAAGTTCATAAATGAAAGAAAGTCCGATGACAGAGACGAATGCGATAATGGAACGTTCAATCTTTTTATAGGAGTTGGTGAAAAGCATGATGCTGACAAATGCGGTTGTTAAAACCGACCCCCATACAACGGGAATATCAAACAGCATTTGCAAGGCAATGGCCCCACCCAGGATTTCTGCCAAAGAAGTAGAGACAGAAGCCAATACCGCAGTGCCGAGTATGGGACGTGATACCCACGAGGGAGTATATTTGGTGGCGGCCTCGGACAAACACAAACCGGTCACGATGCCCAAGTGTGCCACATTGTGCTGCAACACTATCAACATGATGGTGGACAAGGTAACCACCCATAACAAGGAGTAACCGAATTCGGAACCGGCAGCAAAATTAGAGGCCCAGTTGCCCGGATCGATAAATCCCACTGTCACCAACAGTCCGGGACCGATATATCTAAAGAGGTCAAGACCACCCAGATAACGTTTATGGTCTTTCCGTTTCAGGTCTTTGATAATATTCTTCATCGTATTGGTTTATTTAAGAGCGTAAAAATATTGAAATAACAACAAATACGCTCATATTAAGTTCAAAAGAAGATGGATACTGAAATAAAAAAGGGAAGATTAACCCTGGAAGTGTGGGAATAACAGACCTAACATGCGGACTTACGATTGTGCAACCATAAATTATCAGGCGCAGATTTCACAAGATGAGCACGGTTCTCATTGACAGAATCCGTGAATTCCGCGTAATCCGCACCTGAAAAATCATATGGGTAGTTTTGGGTTATCCATCCTTTGTGTTTCAAACAAAAAGCTTAATAACCCATCTCATGCAGCGCTTTGCACAGCTGGTCGGGACAAGAAGTGGAACGCCTGCCGCAACGAATACCTTCCAGACGGCTTATCACCATATCCACCGGCATTCCTTTTACCAAGCGCGAAACACCTTGCAGGTTTCCATTGCATCCGCCCCAGAACGTCACTTCATTCACAATGCCATCTTCCACTTCAAGCTCGATGTTGCTGCTGCATGTACCTTGAGTTTTGTATGTATACGTCATTATTCTTCGCCTTCTTCCGGTTTCATATTGGTATAAACCGTCTGCACATCGTCAAACTCCTCAAGACGTTCCACCATTTTGTCAATAGTCTCGCGTTGTTCGGGAGTCACGTCTTTCTGGTCGTTCGGGATATATGTAAATTCGCCGCCGACATCCTCGAATCCGCATTCTTCCAGATGCTTCTGAATGGCAGCATAGCTCTTCGGATCACCGTAAATCGTGATGGTACCTTCTTCCTCATCCTCCTCATAATCTTCTTCCACATCATAGTCTATCAGGTCGAGGATTAGTTCTTCCATATCAATGTCGTTTTTCTTTTTGAAGGTAAACACGCATTTATGGTCAAACAGGAAAGCCAAAGAGCCCATGGTTCCCAAATTACCGCCAAACTTATTGAATACGGAACGAACATCCGCCACCGTACGGGTAGTGTTATCCGTCAGCGTATCCACAAAAACGGCAACGCCATGAGGGCCATATCCTTCATAAGTCATGCTTTTGTATTCGCTTTGGTCTTTACCCATGGCATTCTTTATGGCACGCTCGATGTTATCTTTCGGCATATTTTCACGTTTACAAGTAGCGATGACCGAACGCAAAGCCGGATTGTTTTCCGGTTCCGGGCCACCGGCCTTTACCGCAATAGCAATTTGTTTACCCAACCTCGTAAAGGTCTTTGCCATGTGGCCCCATCTTTTAAGTTTGGCAGCCTTTCTATATTCAAATGCTCTTCCCATTGGATCTGTATTTATTTTTTAATTATTAATTGTTCAATACTAAATCAACGCAACTTGGCTTCCAACTTGTTTTCCAAGTTGGCAACCAGCTTCGACATAATCTTGTCGATTTGTTTATCGTTTAGTGTTGCATTCTCGTCTTGCAACAAGAAACTTACCGCATAGCTCTTCTTACCGGCCTCCAGATTCTTGCCTTCGTACACATCGAAAAGGGCGACTTCTTTCAGCAACTTCCTTTCCGTTTCATAAGCAATCTTCTCTATTTCGGCAAATTGCACTTTCTTGTCGAGCAACAAAGCCAAGTCGCGCTTCACGGCAGGGAATTTGGATAGTTCCGTATAATTCACTTTCACGTTTTTGATGGCTTTCAGCAGTTCTTTCCAATTCAGGTCGGCGTAATACACCCCATTGTCAATGTCGAATGCTTTCAGCAACTTCTTCGAGACAGAACCAAATGTTGCCAGCCTCTTCCCTCCTCTTGTCTGTACGGACAAAGCGGCAGCATAGATATCATCCGTCAAATTTCCGACAACCAAATCGTGCATTTGCAAGCCCAGACGTGCAAAGATATTTTCAACGTATGCCTTCAGTTCGTACACGGAGCTGTCTTCATCCGGATGTGCCCATGAGTTGGAAACCCTCTTACCGGTTACCCACAAGCCAAGATGGAAATCTTCCGAGTAGGCTGCCAACGCTTTTTCTTGATTCTTCTTTTCCTCATGGAAGTAGTAACAATTGCCATATTCAAAGAACTTCAAGTCGGCATTCTTACGATTGGCATTATGAGCAATGCTTTCCAACCCTCCGAAGAGAAGTGTCTGACGCATTGCATTCAAATCCGCGCTCAACGGGTTCAAGAGCATCACCAGGTTCTTTGAGGGATAGGATTCCAGATTGTCGTAGTAAGCTGCACGGGTCAATGAGTTATTCAATATTTCATTGAATCCGCAACCCACCAGCTGTTCGGCAATGAGATTCTGCAATTTATTTGATTTATCATGCTCACCTTTTGTCGTCAGGCAGGATTTCAAAGTAGACGGAATTTCCACATTATTATATCCGTAGATACGCAGGATATCCTCTATCACGTCGCAGTCGCGCTGCACGTCCACCCGATAAGGGGGCACAGCCAATGTAAGCGCTTCGGCGGTTTCCTTCACAATCTTCATCTCCAAGCTTGTCACAATGCGCTTGATTGTATCCGCCGGGATAATCTTTCCAATCAACGAATGTACCTTTTCATACGAAAGTTCCACGTTGAAATCTTCTACGGGAGCACCGCATACATCCTTTATCTCGGAAGAGACGGTACCTCCCGCAAGTTCTTTTATCATCAGCGCGGCAAGTTTCAGGCAATAGATTGCATTATTCGGGTCTACTCCTCTCTCAAAACGGAAAGAGGCATCCGTATTCAGTCCATGCCGGCGAGCCGTCTTACGCACCCACGTAGGATGAAAATAAGCGCTTTCAAGGAATACATCTTTAGTGGTCTCGGTGGAACCGGAATCCAGCCCTCCGAAAACACCGGCAATGCACATGGCATCTTCCTTGTTGCAAATCATCAGGTCGCGTTCGTTCAGTTTACGTTCCACGCCATCAAGTGTAACAAACGGCGTGCCTTCGGGCATTGTTTTCACAATCACCTCATGTCCTTTAATCTTATCGGCATCAAAGCAATGAAGCGGTTGCCCGAAAGCGTGAACAATGTAGTTTGTGATATCTACCACATTATTTATAGAACGCAGACCGATGATACGAAGTTTGTTCTGCAGCCACTCCGGACTTTCTTTTACGGTAACACCTTTCACCGTCACTCCGGCATATCGGGGACATGCTTCCGCATTCTCTACCTTTACCGCAATATCCAGGTCGTGGTTTTCAACGGCAAAAGCATCCACAGAAGGTTTCTTCAATGTGGTCGGCTTTCCGTTCTGCGTCAGATAGGCATATAAGTCGCGAGCCACGCCATAGTGCGAACAAGCGTCGGCACGGTTCGGAGTGATGTCCACCTCCAATACATAATCACTTTTGATACTATAATAATCCTTGGCGAGCGTGCCCGGAACTGCCGCATCAGGCAGCACAATGATACCCGCATGGTCTGTACCGATACCTATTTCATCTTCGGCGCAAATCATGCCGACAGACTCTACGCCGCGAAGTTTTGATTTTTTGATAGTGAAACATTCGTCACCGTCATACAGTTTGGTTCCTAAGGTAGCCACTACCACCTTTTGTCCGGCTGCAATATTGGGAGCGCCGCATACAATCTGTACGGGGGCGCCTTGTCCCAGATTAACGGTAGTAACGTGCATGTGGTCTGAATCAGGATGAGGTTCGCATGTCAATACTTCACCGATAACCAATCCCTCCAATCCACCTTTGATGGTTTGTACCTCTTCCACACTTCCTGTTTCCAGTCCGATAGATGTCAGTGCGGCAGCAACCTCATCCGGTGTCAAATCAAAATCGACATACTCCTTCAGCCAATTATAAGAAATATTCATTGTATATAAATTAATTATTTTTTATTGTTTCCAAAAGTGACCTGCAAAGTTAATAAGTTTTTTCGGTTGGCAGGGAATTATCCCACAAGAAAATAATAAAAAGGAGCGGCGAATGAAACTTCTGTTTTTCTGCCCCTTGATATTGAAGAACGTGACAAAGAAAGAAAAACCTGCGAATATATACGATGAAGATACAAAGAAACACTTATTGAAGAATTTCAAAACAGATTCCAAGCCCAAAGACATAAGTTCTCCCTTCAACCATTCTTCTTGTAGCTCCGCACCGCCCAGCCTCCCATAAAGAGACCGATGACAGAGAGAGCAAGGACTTGATGCCAAATACTCTGGAGGTCGCCACCACGGATAAAGACGGTACGGACGGCCTCAATGAAGTAGCAGACGGGATTGATGTAGGTGGTGAGATATGACCACGAAGGCATGGAACGCGTGGGAGTGAAGAGACCACTGAGAAGCAACAAGATGACCACAAAAAACCACATAACGAAGACAGCCTGCTGCATAGTGTCACTGTAGTTAGAGATAATGAGCCCAAACGACGAGAAGAATAGGGCCAGCAGCATGGCCAGCAGATAGATGAGCCACAACGAGCCTATAGGTGCGATGCCATAGATGAGCCATGCCAGGAAGAGGCAAACAGTGATGACAAACAAGGCAACGAGCCAGTAAGGAATGAGTTTGGCTAATATGAATAACCATTTGCTGACAGGCGTAACATTAATCTGCTCGATGGTGCCCGATTCCTTCTCGCTCACAATGTTCAGTGCAGGCAAGAAACCGGTCATCAACATCATCACAATGGCGAAGAGGGCGGGAATCATGAAGAGCTTGAAGTTCAAGTACTTGTTGTAGAGAAACAAAGTAGAGAACTTCTGCCCGATAGCGCTAACATCGGGATTGACATTGGCTGCGACAATCTGCGAGAGATAGGCTGCGCCCATACTCCCCTTGATGCCATTCACCGCATTGGCGGCAATGAGTACTTGCGGCTGCTTGTTGCGTGTCAAACCCTTGCTATAGTCCTGCGGAATGACTACCACAATATCGGCGTCAGTGTGCTCGATGTCTTTCAGAGCTTCGGCGTAAGAGGATTTCCGGCCGTGAAAGATGAAATAACTGTTGTGCTCAATGTCGTGGACGAGACGTTCTGACTGCGTGGAGTGGTCGAGGTCAACCACATCGACCACAATATTTTTCACCTCCATATTCATCACCCACGGCGTGACACACATAATCACAATGGGGAACACGACAATGAGCCTGGGCAGAAACGCATTGCGGCGAATCTGTATAAACTCTTTTTGGATAAGATGTTTCAGTACCATATAGTGTTTATTCTAAGCGTCTGTTAAACTTTACAAGCGATAGCGACAGCAGGACGACGAGCATGGTTGAGAGGATGACCAGCTCTGAAAAAACTTGCTCGATGCCCACACCCATGATCATCATCTTGCGCATAGCTGAGATGTAGTAACGCGTAGGAATGATGGCCGACACCCATTGCAGTATCCTGGGCATTGACTCCACAGGGAAGATCATGCCTGAGAGCATCACAATAGGCATCAAAAGCACCATGGCCGATATGAGCAACGCCACAATCTGTGTCTGCGCCACATTCGACACCAGTAGTCCCAGCGACAGTGCCAACAGGATATATACCGTGGAAATGAAGAATATCCAGAACAGAGACCCCGCCAACGGTACACCCAGCACAAAATGCGCCATGAACAAGATAATGATGAGAATGACAAAAGCCAATACCATATAGGGTACCGCTTTCGAAATGATGATCATCAACGGCTTTGCGGGTGAAACGAGCAGTACCTCCATAGTTCCTCTTTCCTTCTCGCGGACAATTGATATCGAGGTCATCATGGCACACACCAGCATCAGCAACATGCCCATGATGGCAGGCACGAAGTTGTAGGCCGATTTGGTTCGAGGATTGTAGAGCATCTTTGCGTTCACAAGCCCGCCGGCAGGATTAAGCAACACCTGCGTCGCATAGCTCGTCCACTGCTGCGCCATGTTGGGGTCTATACCGTCAACAATGAACTGGATGCCGTTCTTTTTACTGGCGAACTTAGAGCTGAACACCACCGCCATATCCGCCTTCTGATTGCGAATGATACGCTCCGCCTCCTGCGGCGTGCTGACAGTCTCGGCAATTGTGAAAAACTCCGACTGCGAGAGCCGTTCGACAGCAGCCTGTGTTGCTTGGTCACTGTTGGCCATCACCGCCACTGTGCGTACATTCCTCACATCGTTGGTGATGGCAAAGCCGAAGAGCAACATCATCACCAATGGCATGCCAAAAAGCATCAGCATCGTCCGCTTGTCGCGCATGATGTGCTTTATTTCTTTTATTACGAATGATAAGAATAGTTTCATAATTAATCGCTTGAACGGGTTGCCTGCCTTGCCAGATAGGTAAACACATGGTTCATATCGGGCTGATTAAATTCTTGTTTCAAGGCACCGGGCGTACCGATGGCCTTTATTTTACCGTCAACCATTATGGAGACGCGGTCGCAATATTCAGCCTCGTCCATATAATGAGTAGTCACGAAAACCGTAATACCGCGTTCTGCTGTGTCGTAAATCAACTCCCAGAACTGTCGGCGAGTGGCGGGATCAACACCGCCCGTAGGCTCATCGAGGAACACAATACCCGGTTCGTGGAAAATAGAAACGGAGAAAGCGAGCTTCTGTTTCCATCCAAGAGGCAGCGAAGCAACAAGGGTGTTCTTGTGGTCGACAAAACGCAGACGCTCCAGGAGCTCATCGGTCTTCCGGGCAATTGTCTCATCGTCCATGCCGTAAATCCCTGCAAACAGCCGGATATTCTCCGCCACCGTTAAATCTTCATAAAGGGAGAATTTCTGCGACATATAACCGATGTGTTTCTTTATCTGCTCGTGTTCCGTGCGAATGTCGTAGCCCACTACGCGACCAATGCCGGCGGTAGGCTGGCTCAGGCCTATCAGCATATGCATGGCAGTTGTCTTACCCGCACCGTTGGCTCCAAGGAAGCCGAATATTTCACCTTTCTTGACTGTAAAGCTGATGTCATCGACAGCATGAAAATTACCGAAAGCCTTTACTAAATGTTCCACCTCAATGACGTTTTCAGCCTTAATTTCAACAGCCTTTCCATGATCAATGCCGGAAGGGTTGAAGACTTCTTTGAATCTGTCAAGAATCACTTCGGGTGTGTCAATGCCGCGAAGTTTTCCATGGTCAAGGAAGGCCACGCGTTCGCAACAGAGCACCTCGTCAAGATAGGGTGTGGAAACCACGATGGTGATGTTACACTCCTTCAGCATGGCAAGCATCTCCCAAAAATCTTTTCTACTGACAGGGTCTACGCCCGTCGTCGGCTCGTCAAGGAACAAAACGCTTGGTTGGTGTACTAACGCACAACTCAAAGCCAGTTTCTGCTTCATACCGCCGGAGAGTACTCCTGCACGACGATCCTTGAACCGCTCTATCTGCGAGTAGATGGCCTTGATGCTGTCGTATCCCTCCTCGACAGTGGTACCGAAGAGGGTGGCGAAGAACCCCAGATTCTCCTTGACGGTCAGGTCCTGATAGAGTGAGAACTTACCGGGCATATAGCCCACTCGGCGACGGATTTCTGGCATCTGACTGAACACGTCGAAACCGTCAACTGTGGCTGTCCCCGTCTCCGGCAGCAACAGCGAACAGAGAATGCGATACATCGATGTCTTGCCTGAACCGTCCGGACCTATCAAGCCAAAAATTTCTCCTTTGCTGACAGAAAACGAAACATCGTCAAGCGCCTTCACTGCCCCGTAACTTTTGTTGATATTCTTAACTTCAATGGCGTTCATAATCATCTATTAGAATTTCACCTCTCCATACATTCCTATTTTTGCGAATCCGTCATTCTTGATGCCCACTTTCACGGCATACACCAAGTCGGCACGCTCATCATCGGTGAGGATGGTCTTGGGTGTAAATTCCGAACGAGCTGAAATCCATAAGATGATTCCGTCGTACTCCTTCTTCTGTCTGTTGCCATAGTCTGCGAAAACCTTCACTTTCTGCCCCAACTTGATGTTCTGAAGCTGAACCGAAGTGACGTAAGCACGCATATACATATCCTGAACGTCAGCAATCTTGAAGAGCGGTTTACCTATAGCCACGAACTCGCCACGCTCCACATATTTCTCCAATACCGTACCCTTGGCGGGTGTCACCACGCGACACTTACGCAACTGGTCGTAAAGTTGCTCCACCTGCACATCGGTAGCAGCCATTTGCTTGTCAAGCGAACGTATGTTGGTTGCCAGAGCTGATTGCTGGGCGATGAGCTGCTTCCGGAGCACCTGCACTTGGCTCATAGCGTCGTCAAGCATTTTACTCGGAGCTGCTCCGTCAGCCACTAATTCTTTATAACGCCGCTGCTCCTGCTGAGCCTTCGCCAATTGCTGGCGAGTGGTGGCAATCTGCACCTCCATATCAGGCTTTTGGCTTCGATACACCTCCTTCGTTGCCCCAAGCTGCCGAATCTTCAGCCATATCTGCGTAGTGTCAATGAGACCCACCTCGGCACCGGCCTCGACGTTTTCACCCTCGTTGAGGCTGAAGTCCATCAATACACCATTCTGTTCAGCAAAGACGATAGTCTCCGTAGCCTCGAAAGTGCCGGTAGCATCAAACTCTTTACCGTTGTTCCCGCAAGCAGCCATCATCAATGTCATACTTGCCAATACAAATATCTTTTTGCCTTCCAAACGAAAGTTCTTATGCTCGGCAAAGCAGCTCTGCGCTCTCTTAATCTTTTTTCTCATAATCGTATTGTTTTGATTTTGAAGAAGAATCTGTTTCGATTTTATTTTAACGTGAGTTCGACGAATTTAAAACAACGCAAGTTGTGTGTCAAATGTCCTTTTTACATTGATGCATGGCTTCTTAGGGAATAGCAATATGCAGCAATAGCTCCCGGCAAGTTTGGCCATGAATTTGTCAAAGCACCTATGTCTGGAGTGCTCTATCCGGACGATATTGAGAGCAGTATTTCATGTTGCATCTTGATGACTTTAACACACAAAGGTAATTATTTCCTGCGAATTAAGCAAATATTATGCAAGTTAATTTATTAATTTCCAATGATTTGAATTAAATTAGCAGACCCTATATAATGGACTGTGTAATATTGGGAATTAAAACGGTAAGTCCTGCCCATATTCTACAAAAGGTTCGCTAAGAACTTGAATTTCGTTATCTTCAAACAGTTGTGCTTGCTTTTGAAGTTTATCCAAATATAATGTTTGTTTTGGCACATCGTTAATCTCCTCACGACGAGCTTTACTTAGTTCTAAGAACTCCTCATTTTGGTCTATGCCGAGGAAACGGCGTCTTAAGAGATTGGCCGCAATGCCAGTTGTACTGCTACCGGTAAAAGGGTCTAAAATCCATGCATCGGGAAGAGTTGAGGCCTGAATGATACGAGAAAGAATACACAATGGTTTTTGTGTAGGGTGTTTTCCACACGACTTTTCCCACGGTGCAATAGCCGGCAACCTCCACACATCACGCATTTGAGTACCTCCATTTATTTTCTTCATTAATTCATAATTGAAATAATGGGGTACTTTTTGTTCTTTACGAGCCCAAAGAATATATTCAGCAGAATGAGTGAAATATTTGCGCGAAAGATTTGGTGGTGGATTTGTTTTCTCCCAGGTGATACAGTTCAGAATTTTGAACCCTAATTCTGTCAGACATCTGGCAACAGAAAAAATATTATGATATGTACCGCTTATCCAAATAGTTCCATTGCCTTTTAGCTTATTTCGACAGGCTTCAATCCAAGATCTATCAAACAGATAGTCTTCCTCATATCCTTTAGACTTATCCCAATAGCCTTTATTGACAGATACCATTCTACCGCTTTGAACGCTTATTCCTCCGTTGGAAAGGTGATAGGGAGGATCTGCGAAAATCATATCAAACTTGAAATCAAACGAGTTCAACAGTTCGATACAATCTCCCTTCAAAAGAGTAAAATCCTTATTCTCTGACTTGTAATAGGCTGTCGGCATTTAAATAAGTACTCTTGAAATTATTCCATTTTCGAGATCCGCAATATTGTACAAATGTTCCAAAACATCAAAGGTCTCTTTCAGATTATTTTTGGCACTATTCCAACCACATCCATCGGTAAACCAAACGAATTTGAAATAGTCCAAGTCTTTGGTTTCCATTGTAATAGTCTTATAACTGCGAGCCGTTTCATTCAGTTTGGAACCATTACTGGTATAAAAGTTAGTTTCTATACCATAAATATTATTTTCTCCTTTTACAACAAAATCAAATCTTTTCTCAGCACCACCATTATTGGAAATAGAGGATAAATCTATTCCCCATTTATCTTCAATCTCGTGAATATACATTTCCTTGAAATAATTGTTTCCTTTTACAAGTCCGGCTTTACAGAGAAAACTTTCTACAAGATTTTCCATCAGATGACCTCCGCGATTTTTACGCCCATTTGAGTCAAGACCGGTTTCTATCCCTGTCACATAATCTACAAGATTGTTGACAATATGATTCTCCATCAAATCGAACAGGCCAGTCTTGCGCATGAATTTAACATAATCTTCAGTTGTGCAATTAGGTTTATCGAAATGAAAATCAATCTGTCCTTCCTCGTCCATAGTCATAATGTCAAGTTCACGTTTGGCCAAAAGAATAGGTACGCATCTTAGTGTCTCCGGGTATTGCACCAAGATGTTTTTGAATTCTTCCTCAATATTCTTAGAACCAATCAGTGAGTTCAAGATATTGAGTGGAATTTTTATGGCATCAACATTATTGAACACCTTGTTGAAATCAACATAATATTTATAGTCAGCGATGGATGGTCTAAAACCTGCCAGCCATGTATTAAAGTCTCTCATATCAGTAACCATTAACAACATTTGAAATCATTATTTCAGAAATGGCACCACGACCACTACCCTTTGAATTTATCATTCTCGCAGCAGTAACTCGTCTAATGGAAAACCTCTTGTAAATATGATCAAAGAAATTATCTGCATTATCCACATTTTGCGGATCTGAATTACTTGCAACAAACAAGGATTTATGTTTTGCTATCTGCTCACAAAAATCACGTAAACGCATCTGTTCAGTATCATCAAAACCTTCTTTTGCGTAAGAAGTAAACGCAGAAGTTTCTGTTAGAGGCCGATATGGTGGATCAAAATAATACAAAACATTATCGTCAGCATATTTACCTGTTTGCGCAAAATCACCACAAAGGATTTCAACTCGTTGTAGAACAGCTGAATCTGCTCTTAATGTTTCTTCATCACAAATTTTAGGATTCGTATATCTCCCGTGTGGAACATTAAACTTTCCTTTAGAATTTACACGATATAGTCCATTAAAACAAGTTCGATTGAGAAAAATAAATAATGCAGCTGTTTCAACATCTGATTTTTTTTTTTCATTATAACGCTCACGTTGAGATACAAAATAATCTTTTCTTGCAACGTCATCCAGTGCAAGATACTCAGTTTGTATTCGTGTCAATTCAAGAATCAATTTTTCAACATCTGATTTTATTACACGATATGTACAAATTAATTCTTCATTTATATCATTGATTATAGCTCTTGTTATATTCGGAAACTCTTGTAAAATCCAAAATAAAACAGCTCCTCCACCAACAAACGGCTCAATATAAGTCACATCATTTATCTGTGATAAATCATGAGGTAGAGTCTTCTTTATATCGTCAAGAAGTTGCGTTTTACCCCCAACCCACTTAACAAAAGGTTTTGCCGGATATGTATATAATCTTTTCATAT
Source organism: Bacteroides zoogleoformans (assembly GCF_002998435.1). Lineage (NCBI taxonomy): Bacteria > Pseudomonadati > Bacteroidota > Bacteroidia > Bacteroidales > Bacteroidaceae > Bacteroides > Bacteroides zoogleoformans. Next base: position 627,620 of record NZ_CP027231.1, read on the forward strand.
GCTTTAAAATTCAAAATATTACAGCAACCCGTTGGCGGAATTAAATAGTTGGCAAAATGTATAAGAAAAAGTTGCATATATCGCAGATTTTTAGTAACTTAGAGTATTCAATATTTAAGTTATATAATCTCGTTATGTGCAACTTGTATACAAAGTTCGTCAAAATTCTGGAGATATGCAAGGAATTCTCCGAAGATTTAGTTACTGAAGCTGGAAATGTTCGTCGTCCAGGCCCTGTGCCTCGTTTCTCCGATTTGGAAGTCATCGCATTGAGCATGGCTGCCGAGGCTGAGGAGATAGACAGCGAGAACTGGCTGTTTGAAGCGAAGTTGAAGGAGTGCCGTTCTTCCATCCCCAACCTTATCTCCCGCCGTCAGTTCAACGACCGCCGCAAGTTGGTTAGTGGTCTTTGTGAGCAGATACGCAGCCGCATGGCCAATCATATAGATGGTGGCGAGGATTACTTCTGCATAGACTCAAAGCCAATAGAAGTGTGCCGTGTGGCTCGTGGTAAGAGATGTAAGATGGGACGTATTGGTGATTTCCACAAAGCCCCTGACTTCGGTTATTGTGCATCCCAAGGCAGTTACTTCTTCGGATATAAACTTCACGCACTCTGTGGCTTAAGCGGTGTCATACATTCATACGACCTGTCCAAGGCGAGTGTTCACGACATCAACTATCTGAATGACATCAAGCCGCTTTACCACGATTGTAGCATATTCGGTGACAAGGGATATATCGGAGCGGAAATCCAGCTTGACCTCTTCGAGACGGCCAACATCAGGCTTGAGTGTCCCTACAGGCTCAACCAAAAGAACTGGAAGCCGGCCTTCATTCCTTTTGCAAAGGCAAGAAAGAGGATTGAAACTCTGTTCTCACAACTTACAGACCAGTTCCTCGTCATCAGGAACTACGCAAAAGAAACATGCGGCCTTTTTGCCCGAATAGTGGGCAAAGTCAGTGCCCTGACTGCATTACAATACATCAATTACATTAACAACAAACCCATAGGTAGGATTAAGTACGCACTGATTTAATTCCGCCAACGGGTTACAGCAGATAAATTATACCGTAATATTTTGCAAATATACGAATAACAGCTCATTTTGTCAACAAAACAAAATAAATAATAATACTAAGATTTTCTTGATTTTATCTTCTATAATTTCTCCTTCCATTCTGTTTCTTTAACTACCCCAACCGCAAACAACAAACATCTCCTACGATATGCTTCTTCCTCTTCATCCGGCCTACATCCATTCCAAGGAAGAACGGAAGTAGAACCTCCTCCACTATAAGACTCTAATTATTGGTTGTGAATTTGTTATCGTAAATCTGTTTCAGCATTTCTATTTCGTGTATTGACTGTTGCATTTGCGCCGCATTCTCCTGATTGATTTCACGCACCAGGTCGTTCACGTCGATGATACCATGCGAGAGCTTTGATTCGGAAGCTTTGCGAACGGCAGTACGCAGCGAAATAATCTCGTCATCAGCGGCCATCAGCTTCTTGTAGCGTGTGATATTCTCATTCTGCTGAATCTGCTCCAGATTGTTGTTGAAGAGAAACACATCGCGGCTGTTCTCTGTCAGGTCGCGCTGCAACAGAATCTTCGCCTTATCGTTCTTGCGAGTATAGAACACTCCGATGTTCCATGTCAGACGAGCCCCAATCATGCCATTCCACGACCAGTTGTGCTTCATCATGTCGTTAAACATATTCTGACCGGGATAACCATAGAATCCTTGTGCGAATAAGCCAAGTTTGGGCATCAACTCCGAATCTAAAGCCTTCTCCTGAGCATCAGCCAGACGGAGTTGCGCATCAAATAGTCGCATCTCCGGCCGATTGTTTACGCCATTAATCTCTGCAACGGTTGGTTTCCGCACCTTCTTTATCTCGATGCCACAAAAGGTGGAAAGCATCGTCTGAAGTATCCGTTTCTGCGACTCCAGATTAGTCATCTGCTGAATCGCATTCAGCCGCTCGGCTTTCACGCTTTGCAAGTCACTCTGTGCCGCTGTGCCGCACTTCACCATCGAAGAGAGTTTTTTCTCATTGCCATTCAGCAAATTCTGAACATCTTTGTTCAATTGAATTTGATCGTCAATCAGAAGTAGTGAGAAGTACATCTCGTTCACACGCTTACGAACATTATAAAGCTCCACCCCTGTCCGGGTTGCCTGCACCTTGCCCTGCTCACGGGCAATCTTTTTCCGGCTACCGGCAGCGCCACCGTCAAACAACATCTGGTTGATACCGATACTCAAGCGATACTGGTCTTTCTTCAAGCCTTTCATCTCAAGTCCCATCTGTTGGTAGAGTTTCTGAAACTGTTCCGGGAAACCGGCTACATCACTCTGATAAGTAGCCTGACCCGAAGCCGAAATCTGCGGCAACCAGCCTTTTCCAATGTTAGAGACCGTCAAGTCTATGGTCTTCTCAATAAGATCGAACCGATGTATCAGCGGATAATTCTGCTCCGCCGCCCGCTGACACTCCTCGAGAGATTGTGCCACGACAAAGGCTGAATGAAAAATGATAAAAAAAAGATTTGATACTATTCTTCTCATATTTCTAATATTTCAAATATTCTGCTCCAAAGATGCGGCAATTTCAGCAAACTATTACTATCCAACGAAATGAAGAAATACTCTTTTTGTACGATTTCTACACAAATAGAGCGTTTTTGCCGGAGATTTATTATCTTTGTAGAAAAAACAGGCAAGAATATGCACAAAACACTCGCCTCGAAAAGATGCTTGCCTAAACAAGCGCCCAAACTGATGGATGTGTTGCGAATGCGCGACATCTTTTCCACAAACTTCGCACAAATCCGTGAGCATGTTTACCTCAGTAACGAACTGGCGATGATTCACAACAATCCATTGGCGCTTCATCTGGTTCAGCAGCAATCGCCACCTTTCGTCATTAACGACCATCGCTTAGGCATCATCATCCGTGGCGAGGGCGAGGCAAACTTCAACCTCGTAAACCGTCACCTGACTGCCGGCACATTGCTCTACCTTGGACCAGGAAGCATTGTCAATCCCATCCGCTTCTCCGACGACCTCGAGATTATGGGCATCGTACTCTTTACCGACTTCCCCATGCCCTTTACCCCGGGGCAGTATCCTTCCGCCTTCAACGGACAGGTACGCGACTTCCAGCTACCAGCTTGTGCCGCCGACTTACAGACAGCCGGTCACATTCTTGACACTCTTTGGCAGCTCATTCACCAAAAGAACTACCACCGTCCCACCGCTTCCGCCCTCGTTGCAGCGCTGATGCACCACTACGACCGTCTGTTCCACCGGCAAGCTGACCATCTGGCTGCCACCCGCTCACGCGAACAGACCATCTTCGACCGCTTCATTCAGCTTGTCAACCAACACTGTAACGAACAGCACCGGATAAGCTACTATGCCAATCGCATGTGCCTTACAGAGCGTTACCTTGGCACAGTCATTCGTCAGGCCGGAGGCGTCACCGCCAAGGATTGGATTGACCGCGCCCTCATCACTCAGGCCAAAGTACAGCTGCGCTACAGTGGCAAAAGTGTCCTTCAAATCTCCGAGGAGCTCAATTTCCCCAATCCTTCGTTTTTCTCCAAATATTTCAAAAGACTGACAGGTATGACGCCGGGGAAATTTCAAAAGATGATATAATTCAATCCTTTTGGATATTGCAAGATAGCGGAACCGGCCACGGCAGACAAAGACATACGATGGGGATTTTTATACCATATTTGTGATAGATAACAAACTATTTTCTAATTTTGCGACCATGAAAGCGAAAAACATACTGATATATATTGCGGGAATACTGATCGTTCCCTCCTACCTTTCGTCTTGTGGAGAAGACCGCTGGGCTGCATACGCCGAACAAACCAAAACAACCCGATGGATTGAAGACACCATGAGAGTGTGGTACTATTGGGACAATGAAATGCCCCATTCTGACAGACTGAACTTCTTTACCGCTCCCAAAACGTTCTTTGCTTCCCTCCTTTCCAAGAGAGACAAATACTCCTACATAGATAGCCTCAAAAGCACTACCATAAGCCGTAGCATCCCCTATACAGACTATAGCTACGGATTTCAGTTTTCTACGGAAAATGCAGAAGGAAATGATACGGCCCTCTATGCGCGCATACTCTATGTAGCCGCAGCAAGCCCTGCCGCAGACATCAAACTGCAACGCGGAGAGTGGATCATGGAGATGGATGGAAAACCCATCACCAAAAAGAACTCCGACAAGCTGTATGGAAGTACGGCCATGAAACTCACAATAGGCCATTATGATGCAGAACAGAAAGCCATTGTAGCCTACGGCGAGCCGAGACAAATAGCATCGGCACGTTCAGTCAACGACAATCCGGTGCACTACCACAATGTATATGTAAGAGACAACAAACGGATAGGTTACTTGGTGTACAACCATTTCAGCTCCGGCATCACCAATAACACCCATGAGTATGACAACGATTTGCGCAATGTCTTCCGAGACTTCGCCAACCAACAGGTAAATGAACTTATCCTGGATTTGCGCTACAATAATGGCGGCTTATTGAGTTGTGCCGAACTGATGTGCAGCATGATTGCTCCTTCTTCGGCTCTTGATAAGGAATTGGGCTATTTGGAATTTAACAGCCGAACCAATCCGAAGGAGGTATATTTCACTCTCAATCCCAGCCTTATAGGAGAGGGCGCAAATCTAAATCTGAAAACACTCTACGTTCTTACCGGAAGTCAAACAGCCTCTGCGTCCGAAATGGTTATCAATTGTCTTCGGCCATACATGGAGGTTGTTCTTATCGGCAGCAAAACCGTCGGAAAAAACGTAGGTTCCTTGACTTTCAGCAATCAGGAACTGAAGATAACAATGAGTCCCATTGTGTGCCAAATCTATAATTCCAAGAAAGAATCCGACTACGCTTCCGGATTTACTCCCAATTTTTCAGTAAACGAAACCGATGCCCCCAAACAATTTCTGCCTTTCGGCAATACGGAAGAACTTATGCTGAGCACGGCGCTGGGAGTAATCGACGGAAGCATAAAGCCTGACGACAAGAAGCAGAATTCTGCGCCGAAGGTTACCGTGGTAACCAACTCTATCGAGCGCCGTGCAAGCCAAGCAGTACATATCAGATAGAGAGACGCGGAAACCGATGAAGCCAATCACTTCTTGAAAAATTTCTCGAAGAAAAGAATGTGATAATCAATCGAATTGTTCCAATATGAACCGGTATGCGCACCGGGGCGGATCGTAAAATCATGGTCAATCTTTCTCGCCGATAACCGGTTATGCAAATCCTTGTTCACTTCAAGGAAGAAGTCGGCTTCACCACAATCAATGGTCATTGCCAAATCGCCATTCTCTATCTTATCCAATTGGTTGACTACCGTATGTTCATCCCAAACCCTCTTGTTAGCGGCAAACTCTCCCAATTGCTTACTCATTTCCCAATTCTGCGGAAACGGTCGGATATCCACTCCTCCGCTCATACTGCCTGCCGCTCCAAATAGTTCTTTATGCCGCATGGCAATCCACAAAGCTCCATGGCCTCCCATGCTTAGACCGGTAATGGCACGTGCTTTCTTCGCCGGAACGGTGGCATAGTGCGCGTCGGTATATTTCACCAACTCTGACGCCACAAAAGTTTCATACCGGTAAGCAGCATTCTCAGGACTGTCCCAATACCAACTGTTCTTCCCGTCCGGACATACGAAAATGATTCCTTTCTCGTCTGCAATCCTCAACAATTCCGGCTTCAACCGAATCCAGCTCCGGGCATTGCCGCCATAACCATGCAGCAGATAAATCACGGGGCAGGCAATTTTTTCTACTGCCTTATCCGGCAACACATACACCACTTCCACTCCCTTGTTCATAGAAGTGCTTTCCACGCATACCGTGTCCACACGCGCCGCCTGTACAGCCTCCACAAGCAGCAACAGCAGCGCACTCATTACCAACATTCTTCTTTTTTTCATTGTTCACACTGTTTATTTTTTCTAACGAAAGGGCAATATTAATAATAAATACCGAGAATATATTACTTTTGCGCCGAAAAACGATTTATAAACCATTAAATGATTGAAGTCATGAAAAAAGTAATGATGATTGCAGCCATTGCTGCCGCATTGGTGTCTTGCCAGTCAAAAAATACCAATCACAATGATTCCGCCTCTGCAAACGAAGGCGTAACTGCTGTTGCCGAGAATACAGCCGCTACGACCATATACAAAGGCACGCTTCCTGCTGCCGATGGTCCCGGTGTTCAATATGTGTTGAGTTTAGACAATCTGAACTCTGCCGAAGAAGGTACATATACATTGGAGACTACTTATCCGGAAGCCGAAGGTTCCGGAAAAGACAAAAGTTTCACTTCCAAAGGAAAGAAGCAAGTGATACAAAAAGACGTCAATAACGAAAAGAAGACAGCTATTAAGCTGGTTCCCGATAATGGCGATGCTTCGCTTTATTTCCTTATAGTGAACGACAGCACTCTGCGCCTTGTCAATGAAGAGCTGCAAGAGGCTGCCGGCGAATTGAATTATGACATTGTTCTGGTGAAATAAGCAGAAGCATACAATGAAAGTGGCGGAGGATATTCTTTAGACACCCTCCGCCACTTTCTTATTTCTGAAATCGTCTTTATCACCCCATGAACTCGCAATGCTCTACGGCTCATAGCGTAACAATTACTTCTTCAGTATATAAACAGCAAAGGCATTCGGTTCCAAATCTACATTCAACGATTGTCCGCTCACTTGTAATTCCGACTCACGAGGCACGATGGCCGAAGGATTCTCAACCGTATTATCCGCATCCGGATTGGCAGACGATAGCTTGATACAGCGTCCGGCAGAAAGCGTTTCTTTCTTTTTCAACCCATCGAACTTCAACGTCAAAGGCTGAACCTTGTCCGAAGTATTTGCAACCTTGACAATGATTTCATCTTTCTGTTTATCATATACCGCACTGGCAAAAAGTCCGTTCTGCCCTTCGGCACCCGTGACGGGTACTTTGTTCATGGTCAGCGGCAGAACGTTCGTTCCTTTGTAAAGGGCATAAAGCTGTTGCACGTAGTAGCTTGCCGTGCGTACCGAATTCAAGTTATCGAACCAAATCATGTCCGGACGCCACTGCCACCCTTCCACATGCGCAAATAATGGCGCATAAGTAGCCATGTGTACAATGTCGGCGTTGCGTTCCAAGCCTGTCATGAAAGCTGCTTCCAACAAAGAAGCGTGGAAATGATTCCATTTTTTGCCTTTACCGTGACAAGCATATTCTCCTGCAAAAACCTTCGGCCCTTTGCGATCATAATTGTCATACCGCGCTCCCTGACTGAGAAACCATGTTTCCGGACGATAAAAATGTTCATCCACCAAGTCTGCTTTCAGCCGCTTCATTTCCGGCCAAAGATAATCGAACTGTTTCCCTTCGGAATCGGGACCCGAGCTACCCACAATCTTCATCTGCGGATATGCTCTACGAATAGCCGTTATAAACGGCTCCAGATGTTCGGGATATTCCTTGCCCCACTGTTCGTTGCCAATGCCAATGAACTTCAGATTGAAAGGAGCCGGATGCCCCATTTCGGCACGCACCTTACCCCATGGAGTATCTACACTTCCATTGGCAAATTCTATCAGGTCGAGTGCATCCTGAATGTAGCTTCCCAAGTCGCACACCGCCACATGGGCGTCGGCATCACTATTCTGAAATTGGCATGACAGACCGCAGCTCAATACCGGAAGCGGCTCTGCACCAATCTCCTCCGATAGTAGAAAGAACTCATAGAATCCCAAACCATAACTTTGATAATAGTCAGGAAAGAAACGATGAGAGAAGGTATATTGCCAACGATTTTCGTTCAACGGACGGTTCTCCACAGGGCCTACCGACTTCTTCCAGTCATAACGTGTAGCCAAATCCGTACCTTCCACGATACATCCACCGGGAAAACGGAAAATGCCCGGTTTAATATCCGCCAAAGCCTGTGCCAAATCCTTCCGCAATCCGTTCTCATGTCCTTTCCAGGTATCTGAAGGGAAAAGAGAAACATGCTCCAAATCCACAGTCGCACGAGAAGCAAGAAAGATGCGAAGCACCGCATTTGCGTCCGTAGCGGTAGGTTTCAGCAGTACCTGATATTTTTTCCACTCCTTAGAGTCTATCATCACAGTTTCTGTAGCAAAGGCTTGCTGTTCGCCCTTCGAAGCCGTATTCACCAGTTCCACCCGAATCTTTCCGGTTTCACCTCCCTCGGGTATGCGCGCCCATACGGAAAAGCGATATGCTTCCCCTTGCTTCACGCCGATACCGAAGAAACCTTCGTTGTCCAATCCCGTATGTTTGTGCGGATGGCCGGCATAGGACAGACGTACATAATGCGGATTTCTCTCAAAAGGCCCATCGTCTTTCAATGCAACCTTTCCGAAGCTTTTCCATCCCATCAAGTTCTGCGGAAACTCAAACGAGCGATTCTTCACAAGTTCGGCATACAAGCCACCGTCGGCGGCATAGTTGATGTCTTCAAAAAAGAGGCCATACATGGTGGGCTGAATTTCTGCCCCCACTTTCTTGGTCTGCACCACCAGTTCGTTGGTCTGTGCCCGAAGCCCCACACTCGCTGCAAAAGTAAATGCAGCCAATAGTCCGGTGTATCTTTTCATGGTCAAAACAAAATATTTAAATGTATCATTTGATTCTTTTTCCCCATACGGAACGTCCCCGACTGTCAAGTCCCGTGAAGAGTATCGTTTCCTTTTCATTCTCCCAGTCATGTCCCGCAAAGATAATCAATCCTTTCAGTTCCTCACCATCGAATGTGAAAGAAAGAAGTTGTTTTTCTTCCGTAAAGTTCCAATATCCTTTTTCATCAGTTGTCTTATTTCCTTTTTTGAAAGAAACCGTGCAAGATAAATTCCACTCTTCGTTCTTCAACTCCCCTTCGCCCCATAAAATCTGACCGGCTTCCAACCGGCGTTCATACAATGGCTCCCGCACCCGTAATACCTCCCATTCACCCAACAAGTCGGCCTCGGAAAACTTCTGCGGCTTGCTGCCGGCATAGCGTTGGGGCGAAACAACGGGCCAGCCCTCTTCCGTGAAAAAGACTTGACGCACATGTAAGTCCATCATCAGATTTTGTGGCGACAAACGCCCCTGATGCACCATGAAATACTCCCCTTTGTCCGAGGTCAACATGCCGCAGTGAGCGGTTCCCGCCCATCCTTGATGATTCTGAAAGCGATAGGGAGCTGTCAGGATGGGGAAGTTGTTTGTCGTATCTTTCAGTTCCTTTCCCCGGAAATCGGTAAACGGCCCTTCCGGCTTATCCGAACGTCCCACACGCACATTATAGGTAGTCATCAGGGGATCGTAAGAAACGAAAAGATAATACTGCTTCAAGTCAGCATTATAGATAATTTCAGGAGCTTCCAGGTTGTCTTTCCGATAATTGGCACGACGGGCGATCAGATGTCCCTTGTCTCCTTCGATGGCAGGAAAGCCGGTCAATGGATTCAACTCCACACAGTACAAACCGCCGAAGAATGATCCGTAGTGCATCCACCACTTGCCATCCGTACCGGCCACCACGCTGGGATCTATGGCATTCATGGCAGTGGTTTCGTCAGTCTTCACTACACAACCGGCTTGTGTCCAAGGGCCTTCAGGAGAAACCGATTCCGCCAATCCGATGTAAGAAGTTTTGCGCCCAAAGGCCGATACACAATAGTAAAGTCTGTAATTATCCCCGAAAGGAATGATGTATGGAGCCCAAATGTTCGTCGCTCCTTCTCCTCCGGCATGAGAGCGCACCCACTCCACCGCCTCTTGCGGAATCTCGGGGAACGCCCATCCACGAAATTCCCAATTCACCAGATCTTTAGAACGCCGCACCTGTATATATCCAAGGGGCACGCCTTTCTCCTCTGCCTCTTTCCTATTCTCCCGATAAATGGCATCCGTGGAATACATGTAATAATAGTCACCCAATTTGCGACAAGAAGGATCGTGCACATTATAAGTGCCCCACGAACGATAATTCTCCATCGTTGAAAACGAAGCATAATCATCTGCCCAAGGGTTTGGGAAAGGTGTCGGAGAAAAAGATGAAGCTGCCCCACAGCCGGACAACCACATCAGTACACAAAAAGCCGCAAACAATGATTGTAACGATTTCCTCATATTATCAAATTAAACAGACAGAAGACCTGAGCCTATTCATGCCCCCGATCATCTCTCAATGAAATTAATATGTATTGAAAGACATTGCAAATATACGCCCAAAGAATTTCGACGAGGTGTACAAACGAACAGACATGGTGGACAAACGAACAAAAAAGCAGATTTTGCATAGTAAAATCTTGGCTAATCGAACCATGGGCACTAACTTTGTCTCCGTAACCCAACAGTCATGCAACATGAGAAAATTCTTTATTGCCCCCTTACACTTTATCATGATACCTCTTTGGCTTTTTTTATTTCCCGGCTACGCACCGGCGCAAGAAGCGTTTGCCAAACACTACAATGCCACATACATCACCATGGACGAAGGCTTACCCGCCAATTTCATCGAAGATATTTTTCAGGACAGCCAAGGCTTCATCTGGCTTTCCTTGTCGGGTGGCGGCTTGTCGAGATACGATGGATATGAGTTTATCCACTTCAACTCCAATACCTCTCACCGCAAGCTGAAAAGCAACTTCGTGCATTGCGCGCGCGAAGACCGCTTCCATCGTCTGTGGGTTTCCTCCGAGGGGGGAGTGGATTTTATCGACCTCCGCACTTTGCAGGCCACTCGCCCCGACAAGCTGAAAGGATTTCCGGCCGCACTGCTGAATTCTCCTGCCTCGCACATAGAAGTGGATGCAGAAGGATGCATCTGGATGCACGACGGCAACCGGCTTCATCGCATAGCTTTTACCTCTACGGGAAATATCGAAAGTATTCACTCGCTCAGCCATACAGGGCTCCAAAAAAGCAAGCTCGTATTCAAAGATATTGAGCAAAAAGGAATGGTATGGATCAGCCTGAACGGACAAATATGCCGTGTAAGCCCGCAAGGAGAAGGCCGCCTGCAAGCCGCACCGGTGTCTCGCTGCCTGAACTTCGGCCCGAACATCACTTTCTCCGACTTCATAATCAAAGAACACGAAGTATGGATAGCTTCCGGTCAAGGGCTGTACAGATATGACCGTAACAACGACGTGGTGAAACATTATGAACACGTACCCGGCGACCCGAATTCCCTCTCTCAGAATTTCCTGACAGCACTGGCCGTCACCGAAAACAAGCAACTGATAGTGGGCACTCTGTGCGGATTGAATATATACAATCCACTGAAAGATAATTTTGAGCAAATCAGAAACGACTTGCCCGGCAACCGAACGACTCTGCTGAACAGCAACTTTGTGAATTGCATTGCCACGGAAGGAAGACACATCTGGATAGGTACTGAAAGCGGCGGCATCAATCTGTTGTCTCCCAAACGGTTGGCCTTGCAAAACTTCCGGTACGATAAGGAAAATACCGGCAGCCTAAGCCATAACCCCGTAAATGCCATCTACGAAGACGAAGCCGGCACTCTGTGGGTGGGAACTGTAGAGGGAGGCCTGAACCGCAAAGCAAAAGGCAGCCACAACTTTCAACATTATACGAACGAAAACGGCAGCCTGAGCCACAACTCCGTCAGTGCGCTCACCGCCGATACCAAAGGCCGCTTGTGGGTTGGTACCTGGGGAGGAGGAATAAACCTGCTCAACAAGAAAGAGCCGCAACGTAGGCTGCAAACACTCACGCCGGACAACTGCGACAACTATCCCATCTTCTTCATCGGCTCGCTGACCTACGACTCCATCAACAATGGCATCTGGGTGGGAGCCAACGAGGGACTCTACTTCTACGACTTGAAACAAGAAAAGATGACCACTCCCCTGCCCGATTCCATTTCCCGCAACATACACGGATGCATAGGCTCCGTCATAGACCATAGCGGTCACCTGTGGATAGGTTGTCTGGAAGGAACATACATCATCGACCTGCACTCGCCGCAAAGAAGCACACATGACAGGTTCCGATACCGACACTTGAAGTATAAGCTCGACCAACCTGAGTCGGGACTTGTTGAGAAGATTGTCTGTTTCCATCAGTCCGAAGACGGAACATTATGGATCGGCAGCAATGGATGCGGATTCTATCGACGTATCGTCGAAACCGATGGGAAGGAACGTTTTGAAGCTTATACCACCGATGACGGACTGCCCAACAACATGGTACGCACCATTTTGGAAGATGATAAAGGACATCTTTGGCTGGCTACCAACAACGGACTTGCCTGCTTTCTCCCCGAAAAAAAACATTTCATCAATTTCACGAAACAAGACGGCCTCGACTGCACTCAATTCTATTGGAATGCAGCCTGCCATTCGACCGACAACCTGCTGTACTTCGGACACGTGACCGGCATGGTGGCCATCCATCCCGACCTTCCTTCTTATTTCCCCACGCAGCCTGCCCCTCTCCGCTTTACCCGCTTATGGGCAGGCAACGAGGAAGTACACCCCGGCAAGGGAGTGTTGCCGCAAGATTTGCCTTTCATCCGCGAAATCAGCATACACGAAAGTCTGCAGTCTTTCTCGCTCGAATTTTCGGCACTTAACTACGAACCGGAACATGCAGGCAACTACAGCTACCGCCTCATTGGTTTTGACAAGCAGTGGATACCCGCTCCCGCCAACCATCGCTTTGCCCGATACACCAACCTCTCGCCGGGCAAGTATACCCTGCAAGTGAAGTACACCCCTTATCAAGAAGGAGGCAAAGAGCAAACTACGGAACTGGGCATTTTCGTCAAACCCTATTTTTACAAGACCGCCTGGTTCATACTGCTGGTCATTGCAGCGACGGGTATAATCGTGTGGCAATTCTACCAATGGCGTGTCCGCAACTTGAAACGCTACAGCGAACTGCTGCACCGCAAAGTGGAGCATCGCACCCGCGAACTGGAAAAGCAGAAACTGCTGCTGGAAGGGAAGACCGAAGAGCTCTCCCGCCAAAACAAATTGCTGACCGAACAGAACGAGAAAATCTCCATGCAGAAAGCCAAACTCGCGGAACTGGCACACAAGGTACACACGCTGACACTGGACAAGATTGCTTTTTTCACCAACATCACACATGAGTTCCGTACTCCCATCACACTCATCATCGGGCCCATAGAACGTGCCTTGAAGCTGAGCTATAATCCGCAAGTCATCGAGCAACTGCAATTTGTGGAGCGCAATTCCAAATACCTGCTGTCGCTCATCAATCAACTGATGGACTTCCGAAAGATAGAATCCGGGACATTGAAAATAGTCAACGTTCCCGGTGACTTCGGCAAATTTGTCAACGAACTGGCAGCGCCTTTCGCCGTTTTCGCCCGCGAACGTAACATCGACCTGAGGTTCTACAGCCGTCTCTCCGAAAGCAGACTGAACTACGATGAAGAAGCCATGCAGAAGGTGCTGACCAACCTGTTAAGCAACGCCATCAAATTTACTCCCGACGGTGGCAGCGTGTCGCTCTTCATTGCCCGAATTCCAAAGACGGAAAAGCGTGAGGAATCGCTCTACATCAGCATCAGCGATTCGGGAAGCGGCATTCCGCCCGAAGACCATGAGAAGATATTCAACCGTTTCTATCAAGTGCGAAACCAGCCCCAATATCCCATGTACGGACAATCAGGCAGCGGCATCGGACTTTACTTGTGCCGGCGCATCGTACAAGCCATGAACGGTGACATCGAAGTGCGAAATAATCGCACCGCCGGCTGCACATTCCGCCTGCTCATTCCCATATCGTCTTCTCCAACCGCCGGCGTACTTTCCTCCGACGGAAAGCCAAACACCTCCGACGTGCTGATACGACAGGCCGACAGTGCCCCCAAGCGCTTCAACATACTTGTAGCGGAGGATAATCCCGATATGCGCGGATACATCCGCTCCATCCTCCGCGAAAAATATCAGGTGACAGAAGCGGCCAACGGAGCAGAAGCCCTGAACGTACTGACTTCGCAACACGTGGACTTCATCGTCAGTGACCTGATGATGCCCGTAATGGATGGCATCGAACTGTCTCGCCGCATAAAAGAGAATCTCTCCATTTCGCACATCCCGTTCCTGATGCTGACCGCCAGAACCTCACAGGAAGCGCGCATAGAAAGCTACCGCATCGGTGTGGACGAGTATCTGCTGAAACCCTTTGACGAGACATTGCTCCTGACACGCATAGAGAACATTTTGGAGGCTCGGAAACGTTATCAGCGGAAATTTGCCGCCAGTATGGATCCTGAAGCCTTGCACATCAGCGAAGAATCGGGCGACAAAAAATTCATCTCCCGCATCATGGAGGCGATGAAAACGCGCTACAAAGACCCTACTCTGGAGGTCGGAGACCTTAGTGAAGCGGCAGGGGTCAGCAAGTCGCTGCTCAACCAAAAATTGCAAAGCCTGATGGGGCAATCGCCTAATCAGTTCATCCGCAGCTATCGCCTGAACCTGGCACGTGAACTGATTCTGAAAACTCGCGAAACCAAAAGCATGAACATTGCAGAAATAGCCTACGAAGTAGGGTTTAACGATCCGAAATACTTCAGCCGCTGTTTTGCCAAAGAGTTTAATATCAGCCCCGGAGCCTTGCTGAGCGAGCAGTCTCGCTCTTGAAAAAGCATCTCTCTGCCGAAACACACGGTCTTCAAAGCCACACTTCAACGCCGCCAACTCAATCGCAGTCGTCCGGGCGCCCTGTAGATAGTAGCTTTACTGTTTCCCTCATAATCCCATCTCTATGTCAAGGCCGTATCAACGCCCTATCTCCTCCGTACCCATAGGAGCGAAGGATATACGGAGATGATACGGAGGTGATACGGAGTTGATACGGAGATGATACGGAGATGATACGGAGATGATACGGAGGATATGCGGAGCAGGCAGAGCTTTCCTGATGTAAAATACACACTTGTTTACTCGTTTGTCCACCTCTAATGTTCATTTGTCCACCTCTATCAAAAGCCAATGTCATATCTTTGCATTGCTACTTAAAGCCTGCTTTGATTTTATCCGGCAAGTTTCCGGAATTCTCTTCAAAAGAAATTTTCAAACAGGCATCTTGTGAGTAGAGATAATTTGTTAAACTATTAATATCTGTATTATGAAGAAGACAAGAAAGAGTTCGTCTCTTATCATGGCGGCAATGGCCATTCTTTCATTTTCAGCTTGTGAAGATTGGGGACAGATGGATCCACCCGCCGGCACGGATGTCTACCCTAAACTGGAGCAGGTGGGAAACATTGACTTTGAAGCGCCCAAGAAGGAGGGTGAAGCCGGCTTCGACCCCACAAGTTTCAATTACTATGCTTACGAGGGAGGTGACATCGCTGTGGTGGAGCAAGACGAAGTGCACGGACAAGTATTGCATTTACCCAACGGTTATGCCCGTACTCTCAATCCGCTCGCCAAGTACAAAGCACAAGACGGTGTGTCACTGACTTTCTGGGTAAAACAAGCACTCCGCATCGACAAAGAAACGGAGAAAGAAATGGAACCGGACTTGAGTGGCGCACTATTCTCTTTTCAGAACAGCAACGGAACCCAGCGCATGTTTCTCACCGCCAATGGATGGCTGAAATATGAAGGCGCGGACGGCAAATATGAAGCCAATAATCCCGAAGCAAACAAAGTTGCTAAAAATCCGTTACTACTGCCTGCCGGAGAATGGCACTACATGGCAGTCACCGTGCGTAGCGACGGATACAGTATTTATGTAGACGGCAAGCAACGCATTGACAAGACCGTATTGAAATCAGACTTTGATTTCAACAAGATAGTACAGTTCATGGCAGCCACATCTTTTTTATATATAGGTAACGGTTCGGACACTCCCACACAAGAGATGTGGATAGACGACATCAAGATTTTTCGCAACCGGATAACCGACAGCGAATGCCAGATACCGAATGTAGGAGCCGAAGAAAATGCATTCGAATATATCATCGGCGCCCCCATCCTCACCGTAGGCGCGGAAAACAACTCGGCTGCCTGGTGGAGTGCATTCTCCAACTATTTCAGGATACCCGCTGAAGGACAGATGAAGTTCAAATTCACCAACCATACCAACGGAGCGAATAACTGGAACAACTGGAACCTTTGCCTCTGCACCGATGCCGACCGGGGCGGAAGCGGTTATGCCGAGTACTTCGTCATCCGTTCAGACCGCTTCGGATGGGGAAGCAGTTATGATGCGGGAACTTGGACCAGTGAAGGCTACGATGACTGGGGTGCTTTCCGCACCGACATGGAAGGCGCCGACGTGACGGTGACCATCCGCCGCAACAAAGCCACAGTGGTTGTAGAAGCCGTGGCCAAAGCCATTAACGGCAATGTGTATAAAGAAACTTTCACCAGCACATGCGATGACGGCGCACAAGTAATCAGAGCTTTCTTCGTGATGGATGGTTCACACATCGTATTCGATACCCAAGAAACCTCTGCTTTTACTCCACAGCCCGTAGCGAAAACCGCCATCGGATCCGAAGACTGCTCGACCGGTTGGTGGAAAGAATTTTCAGACTATTTCCTGATTCCCTCGGGACAGAATCTGCACCTTGAATTCGAGAACCACACCAACGGAACAGGCAATTGGAACAACTGGAATCTCTGTCTCTGCAACGATGCCGACCGAGGCGGAAGCGGTTATGCCGAGTACTTTGTCATTCGGTCCGACCTCTACGGTTGGGGTGAGAGCTATGCCGAAGGTACATGGAGCAATGAAGGCTATGGCGATTGGGATGCTTTCCGTGTTGACATGGAAGGAGCCAAAGTGGCCTTGGATATCCTACGCGAGGAGAGTAAAGTGACAACCACGGCAGTGGCCACCGCCCAAAACGGGAAGATATACAAAGAGACCTTTGTGACAAACTGTGGTGATGGCAACCAATCCGTAAGAGCCTTCCTTATCGTAGACGGCTCGCATCTCAAAATGGACAGTTCAAATTGCTATCTGTTCACTCCGTTACTCAAGTAATAATCTTTATAAATTCCAAGAATAATTATGAACAACAAAACAGTCACAATATCAACCGCCCCTCGCTTGGCGGGTATGGTGTTGGCCTTCGCCTTCCTGCTGACGGGACAATTTCTATTTGCCCAAAGCAAACAGGTGAGCGGTGTAGTGAACGATGCTTTCGGGCCCGTCATCGGTGCCAGTGTAGTAGAAAAGGGCACGGCCAATGGAGTGATTACCGATTTGGAAGGTAACTTCAAACTTACAGTAAGCGGAGAAAGTGCCATACTGCAAATCTCATACGTAGGGTATCAAACCCAAGAAATTCCCGTAGCCGGCAAAGCATCTTTCAGCATCTTGATGAAAGAAGACAGCGAAATGCTGGAAGAAGTAGTGGTAGTGGGATACGGTGCCCAGAAAAAAGAAAGCGTGGTGGGAGCCATCTCGCAAGTATCGAGCAAAGAATTGCTTGCTTCGCCTGCGGCCAACGTATCGCAAGCCATCGCCGGTAAGATTTCGGGCGTAATAACTTCACAAACTTCCGGTGCGCCGGGTTCGGACGATACAAAGATTTATGTACGCGGTCGCGCCACATTTGCCGGCGACGCGCAGCCATTGGTGTTAGTGGACGGAGTGGAACGTTCGTTCGCTCAGATTGCTCCGGACGACATCGAAACCATCTCGGTTCTGAAGGATGCTTCGGCCACAGCCGTCTATGGTGTACGCGGTGCCAACGGAGTAATGCTGATTACTACCAAACGAGGTAAGGAACAAAAACCGGAAGTCAGCCTGACCGCCAACTTCCAAATTCAAAGTCCCACACGCAAGGATACTTATTTGAACTCCTTCCAGTCGTTGACACTGCTGGAAGAAGCGTTGGCTAACGATGGCTTACCCTCGCAATTCTCCGCCGCCGACATGGAGATGTTCCGCAAATCGAGCGCAGGCCAGCTAAGCGGTATAGATGCTATGCTCTACCCCAATGTAGATTGGTATGACGAAGTGCTGAAAAGCAGTGCGCCGGCCCAACGCTACAACGTGAGTGTACGCGGCGGGACGAAACGCATGCGCTACTATGCATCGGCCGAATATTACAATCAGCAGGGATTGGTGAAAGACTTAAGCAATGATAAGTTTGGAAATTCTTCCAGCCCGGCTTTCACACGATATGCCTTCCGGGCCAATATGGACCTTTTCCTGACCAAAGATTTGACCTTCTCCGTCAACTTCGGCACACGTTTCGAGGAGCGCGGCGGCTCGAACAGCAACGAAAGCGCCACCTACAGCGAAATCTTCTATGAAATGAATCATACGCCGGGATGGCTCTTTCCCGTGAAAACCGAAGTACAGAACGGAGAAAAAAGACAAATCATCTACGGTGGCAGCTCGCAATATCAGAACAATATCGTGGGACGCCTGGCCGAAGCCGGTTTCTACCGTTCCACCAATACCATCAACGAAACCAATTTCATTGCCGACTACAAAATGGATTGGCTGACCGAAGGGCTCAGTGCCAAAGCAATGGTTTCATTCGACTACGACTCGTTCAACAAAAAGCTTTACAGCAAGTCGTTTGCCACCTACGAGCTGAATGACCGTAACAACCATGATGACATCGATGCTTACAACCGCTTCAATAGTGACGGTGAGCTGGCCGGATCACAGGAACGCAATGCCATCTACAAACTCTACATGGAGGCGCAAATCAACTATGCCCGCAAGTTCGGCAAGCACGATGTGACGGGTATGGTGCTCTACAACCAGAACGACTATCGCGTGAACGACGAACTGGCCAAACGCTATCAAGGCTTGGTGGGTCGCGCCACCTACGGCTACGACGACCGCTATCTGGCTGAAGTGAACTTCGGTTACAACGGTTCGGAAAACTTCATGAAAGGCAGACGATTCGGTTTCTTCCCGGCCTTCTCTTTGGGATGGCGCATCAGCAATGAAGAGTTTATGAGAAACACCTCCGGATGGTTGAACAACCTGAAACTACGCGCCAGCTACGGACAGGTAGGTAACGATGTCTATCAGGTGGGGGGAGTGACGCAACGCTTCCTCTACGAAGAGAACTGGCAGCAACATGGAAACGCTTACTACTTCGGAAATACCGGCATGAGCGGTATTTATGAGTCGCAATACCCCAACTACGGCGTCACTTGGGAACGTGCCCATAAATACAACGCGGGCATCGAATTCGGCTTGTGGAACGGACTGCTGAACGGTAACATCGACCTCTTCTACGAAAAGCGCAACGACATCCTGACCCAATTCCTCACCCGTCCGCAATGGGTAGGAACCACCATGGCTGCCGCCAACTTGGGAGAAACTGCCAATAAAGGCTTTGAAATAGAACTGAAGCATAGCAATCGTATCAACAAAGACTTCACCTACAACGCAGGCCTGACCTTCTCACATGCCAAAAATGAAATCAAGAACATGGACGAGCCTGCCCTGAAGACGGATTATCGCAAACGCGAAGGACATCCCATAGGCCAATACTTCGGCCTGGTCTGTGACGGATTCGTGACACAAGCCGACATCGACGGCGGACGGCTGCCCGTTTCTACTTTCGGCAACGTAAAAGTCGGCGACCTGAAATACCGCGACATGAATCAGGATGGATTCATCGACGAACGCGACGAGACCTTCATCGGCTATAGCGACATACCCGAAAACACGTATGCACTGACTTTGGGAGCCAACTACAAAGGTTGGGGGTTCAGCGTCATGTTTCAAGGTGTGGACCACGTAAGCCGCTATTACGACGCAGAGGCCATGTACGCCTTCGTCAATGGCGGTAAGGTGAAAGAGCACCATCTGCAACGTTGGAATCCGGCAAAAAGCGAAAACGAGAATCTGAGCAATGCCCGATACCCTCTGCTACACTATGACAGCTATGGCGACCACAATCAGCGCCAAAGCTCTTTCTTCCTGAAAAACGGCGCCTTTGTCCGTTTGAAGAACATCGAACTGAGCTATACGTTGCCCGAAAAATGGTCGAAAGTTGCAGGTATGAGTGATTGCCGTCTCTACGTCAATGCCAACAATCTTGTTACATGGGATCATTTGGACGACTTGGTAGATCCGGAAAGTAACGGTTCCAATCGCTATCCTATTATGAAGACAGTAAACTTTGGTGTAAACATTAAATTCTGACAGAGAACATGAAAAAGAAATTATTATACGGCATTTTCGCCTTGGGCATTGCCGCCACTACCCTCACCTCTTGCGAGGATATGTTCGGCGATTTCCTCGACAAACAGCCAAGCGGCGAACTGACAGGCGAAGAAGTGTTCGGCGATTGGGGAATGATGACACAATTCCATAACGATACATACAACTTCCTGCGTCACGGAGCATGCCGCATCAACCGTTCTTGGCTGGATGCCGCCACCGATTTGGGTGAGACCAGCTATGCCAACGGAGGCGTACGTACCACCTTCAACATCGGCAACTACTACGGCGGAGGCGGTGCAACCGAGCTCTCTGATACTTGGGAAGTATTCTATCGCGGCATTCGTAAGTGCAACATGATACTGACCCGCATAGAAAGCGTTCCCAGAGGAGCTGAACTGTCCGAAAGCGACTATTTAGTGAAGAAACAGAACTACATTTCGGAAGCTCGCTTCCTGCGCGCATGGTTCTATTGGGAGCTCTTCCTGCGCTACGGCCCTATTCCCGTGGTGACCGAAGTACTTGACCCGAACGGCGACCTGCTGGGCAACTACACCACCCGCCCCACCCTGAAAGAGTATGTAGTGGACTTCATTCTGAAAGAACTGAAAGAGTGCGAAGACGGATTGCAGCCCAATGATAAAAACTACAAAGAATACGGACGCATCAACCGACCTATGGCACGCGCGCTCCACAGCCACATCATGCTCTATATGGCCAGTCCGCGTTACAGCGCCGAATCGAGTATCACATGGCAACAGGCTGCCGATGCCAACAAGAGCTTTATCGACACTTACGGAGGCCTTTATTCGCTGATGCAAGGCGTAGACGCCAAAACGGCACTGACCAATGCCTGGCTGTTAACACCTGCCGAAGGAAACAAAGAAATGATTTTCTACCGCAACGACAATACGATAACCTGGAGCGGCATTTCCAATGACACTCCGGTAGGAGAAGGCGGAAACGGCGGTCTCTGCCCTTCGCAAAATCTGATAGACATGTATGACATGATAGATGGAAACGCCCCATTCCAAAGTTACGACGAAACGGGAGCACCCGTATATAACGGTATGCAGCCGATTGTCAACCCGAACGGGGGCTACAGTGATGCCAACATGTGGAGCAACCGCGACCGGCGTCTGAATGCTTCAATCCTTTTCCATGGGGTCATATGGGGAAACGGAACCATCAACGTAGTGAAAGGACAACGAGACAATCCGCTGGGAAATGCCAATGCCACTCCAACCGGTTATTATGTGCGGAAGCTGATTCCGGAATCCATTTTGAGCAACAATCATGGAGGTAAAGCTTACCGTATCTGGTCTTTCATCCGCTATTCGGAAATTCTGCTGAATTATGCCGAAGCCGTGAATGAAGTAGAAGGACCTTGTGAGGAAGTGTACAAAGCGCTCGATCAAATACGCCACCGCGCCGGTATAACGGGTAATGTGGCCGATCGCACCGACCTTGACACGAAAGAAAAGATGCGCAACTTCATCCGCAAAGAGCGCACCATAGAGCTGGCATTTGAAGAACATCGCCCATGGGATGTGCGCCGATGGAACGTAGCCGAGAAAGCGTTGGGACGCGACATCATAGGAATAGATGTAGCCGCCGACGGCAGCATCACCCGCAAAGTGGCGCAAAAACGCGTATTCAGTGAGAAAATGTACCTTTATCCCATACCCGAAGGCGAATATTGGAAAACCGGCATCAAGAACAATCCCGGTTGGTAACCTTAAACATGATAACAGCATATGTATAAAATGAATCATATCATAAAAAGAATGGCAAAAGCAGGCAAAGCCCTGCTGCCGGCAGTTTTGCTCTTTGTGGTCAGCACCATGTGGGCACAAAGCGAGCAAACATTGAAAGGCCGTGTTATAGACAGCGAAGGCAATCCTATTGTCGGTGCGGTAGTGAACATAGCGGAACAGAGTCGCATCGTCCTGACCGACAAAGAAGGGAACTTCATCCTGAAGGGTGTAAAACCAACCGATGAAATCTGCATCAGCAGCATAGGTTACAAAAATGCGCAAGTAGCCGTAGAGTTCAGTGATGACTTCAAAGTGGAACTGACATCCGATTTGGATGAGTACCTGC
The DNA here is from genome assembly GCF_002998435.1 of Bacteroides zoogleoformans. Lineage (NCBI taxonomy): Bacteria > Pseudomonadati > Bacteroidota > Bacteroidia > Bacteroidales > Bacteroidaceae > Bacteroides > Bacteroides zoogleoformans. Next base: position 649,968 of record NZ_CP027231.1, read on the forward strand.
ATACCACACCGGTGCCCTTCGGACGCAAGGCCAAGAAACTGTTGACGGAGGCCACCTCCGTGGTGACGGGAGAAGAACTCCAGAAGCACCCCATCACCGTGTTGCAGAATGCATTCACCTCCACCGTGAACGGTGTGCAGACCTATGAATGGTCCAGCGAACCGGGATGGACGGAATCGGCCATGTATATCCGCGGTATCCGCACCATGAACAGTAATGCCCGCGCACCGTTGGTGATGGTAGATAATGTGGAACGTGACCTCTCGTTTCTCGATGCGTTCCCCATTGAAAATATCACGATACTGAAAGATGCGGCCGCAACAGCCATCTACGGAATGAGAGGCGCTAACGGCGCCATCATCGTGACGACCAAACGAGGCGAGGCCGGCAAAACACGGATAGACTTTACTCAAGAGGCAGGCTTCCAGATGCTGAGCAACAAAATGGAAAACCAGAACGCTTACAACATGGCTCTGACCCGCAACCGGGTGAAGTATCTGAATGGTGACCAGCCGATGTATACGGACGAACAAATTGAGAAGTACCGCCGTGTATGCAACGGTGAAGAATTGGAGGGTATGGACAAATACAAATACTTCAACACCAATTGGTTTGACGAATTGTACCGGGAAACTGCACCTACTTACAAAACCAACTTGCAGGTAAGCGGCGGAAACGACCGTGCCCGCTACTATGTGTCGTTCTCATACCTGCGTCAAGAAGGTATGTGGAATGATAAATGGACAAACTATAACAAAGATTACAACACGGGGCATACACTAAACCGCTGGAACCTCCGTTCCAATCTGGACATCGATGTGACCAAATTCCTGAATGTGTCGCTGGACTTAGGCGGACGTATCGACAACATCCAACAACCACTGACCGGTGTGTTCAGCCTTATCACTTTCGGTGCCGTGGAGTGTGACCCCACCGCGCCTGTATTCTGTCCCAACGGAGAAATCTTCGCCAAAGCCGGCGTGGAAAATGCAGGAAAGCTGCTGGCCGCTTCCGGTAAGGAAAGCAACCGACGTCGTAACCTTTACTCTACCTTGAACGTCAATGGTGACCTGAGTGCCATTTTGAAAGGATTGAAAGTGAATGCTACCGTGAGCTTCGACTCTTACGAGGTATTTGAGACTTCTCAAGCCAACAACGTGAATTCATATAATTACGATTACCTGAATCTGGATGTGAACGATGTATCAGAAATCAAGTACAATAAATTCAGCTCATATCAAGCACTACATTATACTTCCGGAGCAAAAGGCAATCAGCGTGCTCATTACTACAACCTGAATCTGGCGGGCGGATTGAGTTATGAGAAAAGTTTGGGCAAGCACCATATCGGAGCCCGTGCTTTTGCGCGTGCTTATCGCAACCAAATCAACGTGCAAGAAGCCAACAACCCTCAGTATAACTCATCGAACCGCTATTTGTCATACAACGGACAAGTGAATTATAACTATGATAATCGTTACCTGCTCGCAGGCAACATCTCACGTATGGGTAGTGACAATTTCCGTGAAGACAACCGGTGGGGCACTTTCTATGGAGGCTCGCTCGGCTGGGTGGCTTCCGAAGAACCTTGGTTGAAAAACAACAAACACATCGGCCTCTTGAAACTGCGCACTTCTTACGGACGCTCGGGACAAGCTAATACCGGTTCAGGCCGCTATCCCTACCAAAACACGTATGGCACAGCCACGGGATACGGATTCGGCTACAACAACAGTACATCCATCAATGGTTTTGCAGAGACAAAAGCCGGAAACGCTAACAACATCTGGGAAATCTCCGACATGCTAAACATCGGTTTGGATTTCGACTTTTGGAAGAAAAAGCTCTATGGGCAGATAGACGTCTTCAAAGAATGGCGCTCGAACATCCTGGTGACACGCTCCGGCGTTCCCGGCATCTTGGGTATCTCCGTGGCCCAAGATTCTTATGGAAAAGCAGAGACTAAAGGTTTTGAAGTGACTTTGGGACATCGTAATCATATCCGCGACTTCAACTTCTACGTGGAAGGTATGCTGACATACAACACCAACAAAATCACAGAAATGGACGAGACGGAACCTAACGTGCCTTGGCAACGAAAAACAGGTAATCGCATTTTGGATTACACATCAGTGGCCAGTCTTTATGAAGCTCCGTTCAATAATACCATCGGTGGTTGGAACCGTTACAAATTTGTGCAATGGGCTGCTGACCCTAACCTGATAGCCACTAACCAACAAGATGCCATTGACCATCCGGAGAAGTATCCTTATCATACCTCTTCCAACGGCAACCAACGATTGGGAACCGCCGTGTTCAAAGACTTGAACGGTGACCGTCAAATTGATTCCAATGATATGATTCCGGATACCTATACCATCATTCCGGAACTCATCCCGACACTGAACTTCGGCTTTGAGTGGAAAGGCTTCGATGCCCGCGCCGTACTGACCGCATACCTGAACCGCGATGTATTTTTCTCGCCTGCCATCTCTTGGTCCGGATGGGGTAATCAAGGCACGCACGAGGTTGTGAAAAGTTGGGGCTATTACACCGATGACCCGTCAGACCCGCGCAACGTCAACGCCACTTATCCTCGCCCGGTATACGGCGGATACAATGCCATAGACTCCGACCGTGACAGCGGCACCTATCAGAATGACATCTGGATTGTGAATGGCAACTTCCTCTCACTGCGCAACATCGAGGTGGGATATTCACTTCCCAAAAAGCTGATAGCCAAAGCCAACCTCACGAAGTGCCGAGTTTACTTCAGCGGCTATAACCTCTATACGTGGGATAGCATGCCGGCTGGCATTGACCCGGAGAAACCGATGAGTTACTGTTGGTGGTATCCGAAGACTCGCACATTCACCTTCGGCATCAATGTGGGATTTTAAGTATTTGTTGATAACTTTAAAAAGAAACGACGTATGAAAAGATACATTAAATATATGACAGCCATCCTGCTGACAGCAAATTTCAGCGCTTGCAGCGACTTCCTCGACAAAGAGGTGGATTTAGCTCTGGGGCCGGAAGATGTATTCAATAAGTTTGAAAATACCCGGGGAAATCTGGCCAATATTTACAGCTACCTACCCGATGCCTTTGCGGGATATGGCGACGGACAGTTTTTAGGCGCATCACGCGATTGCATGACAGACAATGCCATCTCTTTCTGGAATGTACACCGTTATCATGCAGTGCTTGCCGACAGCTATTCGGCCACCAACCACTGGTTCGCCCAAAATTATTGGGAAAAGAATTTCAAGGCCATCCGTGCAGCCAACACTTTCCTGACGTATGCCAAAGAAAGCGTTATAAAAAACAAGGAAACAGACAACGACGATAATCGTTTGTACGACCGTTACATCGCTGAAGCCAAATTGCTCCGAGCCATCTTTCATTTCGATTTAGTGAGTTACTTCGGAGCTATTCCCGTATTGGGTGAAAATGAAGAGGGAAAGCCCATCATCTTTGATTACACTAACTCGGAAGCCATGAACCAGCCGCGTACGGATGCCGCCGAAGCCTTACAATGGATAGCCGACGAGTGTGACAAAGTGAAAGACGTACTCCCTTTCCGCTATAAGCAGGAAGACTTGAACTGGGGACGCCTGAACGGTGCCTCTGCATATGCATTGAAAGCAAGAGTCCTACTCTACAAAGCATCTGCTTTGAACAACCCCGCCAATGACAAAAGTCGATGGCAAGCAGCCGCTAACGCTGCAATAGCTTTTATTGAAAAGAATAATCAGCAGAGCAATCCGTATCGTCTGTATACAACGGCTGACAACAATCCGAAAAAGAATTATTACGAGTGCTTCGTATCAGACCCTACTCCCCCGCACCTGAACAATGAGTTCATCCTCTGCCGGTCGGAATGGACAAATACGCGAGAAATCGAATTGTTCTTAACTCCCTGTGGATTCAGTGGCTCTGCCAATGCCGTAGGACGCACCAACCCCACTCAAAATCTGGTGGACAGCTACGAAACAATCAATGGCAAGCCCATTGATCAAGATGCTTCTTATGACCCGCAGCATCCTTATGACAATCGTGACCCGCGTTTGGAGCAAACCATTCTGCATCATGGTTCGATATGGGGAGATGCCAACGAATCGGAGGAGCGTGCCGTAGATATCACTTATGGCAGCGGTAAAGACTACAAGGCACTGCATGGAGGTACGGTGACCGGATATTATACAAAGAAATTCCTGCACAACATGTCATTCAAGAGTCCCAAACTCTATACACATGCCTGCCCTATCTTTCGTTATGCCGAGATTCTGCTGAATGCTGCCGAGGCTATCAACGAAGCCGAAGGACCGGCTAATGCCTATCAGTATGTGAATCGGGTACGTGCCCGAGTGGATATGCCTGCCTATAAAGGCATGACACAGGAGCAACTGCGCGAACGCATACGCAACGAACGACGTATCGAGCTGTGCTTTGAAGACCACCGCTTCTTCGACGAACGCCGCTGGAAGCTGTTTGAAGGAAAGAACGCATCGAGCGAACGTAACGAGCCGCGCTATAAACAAGTGTATAACATATATGGTGTGCAGGTAAATCCGGGCAGCTCGAATATGTACACTTACGGAAGTTCCGACTTATACAAGGCTCGTGCTTTCAGCAGCCCGAAGAACTATTATTTCCCGATACCCGATGCGGAAATTAAGCGTCTGCCAAGGCTAAAACAAAACTCTGGCTGGGAGCTGACTACTTCTGAAACAGAAAGCACAACGACTAAACAATAAAAACAAGAAATTATGAAACTTATAAAATGGCTCAATCTCTTCACGTTGGGATGCACACTGTTTATAAGCATGGCATCCTGCGATGACGATGATAATAACTCCGGTGAACTGAAATTGGGCACACCCACTGTGACCGATATTGCAGTTCCCACGGCAACGGTTCTCTCGGAAGTAACAGCTTGCCGGGAAGATATTGACATGGGTAGAACACGGATAATGTCTTACGGTTTTTGTTATGGTACAACCGGCACTCCCACCATCCATGACGCTACTGTGAAAACAACTCCCGACAACGGAAAGATGACAGCAAGCTTAACAAGTTTGAAAGGTAATACAGAATATCATGTACGTGCCTTTGCCACCCTCTATCCAAATGGTATCATCTATTCCGATGACGTTTCATTTACAACCAATGCCCAAAGTACAATCTCCGAATTGAACGATTACGTTCCTCCGACTTATGCAGATAACTATACAGACATAGCCGACTGGAACCAACGCAATAAATGGAATTTGGCCAACGTACATGACCCCGGCATTGTTTTAGCTGAAGATGGTTATTACTATATGTATCAGACAGATGCTTCCTACGGCAACACGCACATTGCGGGCGGACACTTTCACGGACGGCGTTCCAAAGATCTTGTGAACTGGGAATATTTAGGAGGAACCATGAAGTCATTGCCGGCATGGATTATACCCCAACTAAATGAAATACGCAAAGCCATGGGATTGGTAGAAACCACTCCCGCCGAGAAAGACTTCGGTTACTGGGCACCCTGCGTACGTAAAGTGAAAGACGGGCTCTATCGTATGTACTACTCTATCGTGGTTCCCGGATATATCAATGGAACCGGAAGCTGGGGTGAACGCGCTTTCATCGGCCTGATGGAAAACAACAATCCGGCAAACAACGACGGTTGGGAAGATAAGGGCTACGTCATCACCAATGCTTCGGATAAAGGATTGGACTATATGGTAAAACCAGATGACTGGGCTAACTGCTACTTCAAATGGAACGCCATCGACCCCTCTTACATTATAGATAAAGATGGTAAACATTACTTGATTTACGGCTCTTGGCATAGTGGCATCGCTTCCATAGAAATAGATGCCAACACCGGAAAACCGGCAACGGTACTGCCCAAACCGTGGGGAACAGCGAATGAAATTGCACCTTACGGAAAACTGCTGGCAACCCGCCGGATGGGAAACCGTTGGCAAGGCTCGGAAGGGGCGGAGATAATCTATAATGCCCAAACCGGATATTACTATTTGTTTGTGGCTTACGATGCTTTGGATGTACCTTACAACACACGTGTATGTCGTTCGAAAGACATCAACGGCCCCTACATCGGCATTGATGGCACAGACCTCACCAACAACGGAGGAGACATGCTCCCCGTGGTTACGCATCCTTATAAATTCAGCAATAGCGAGGGATGGGTAGGTATTGCACATTGCGCCATCTTCGATGATGGCAAAGGTAATTGGTTTTATGCATCACAAGGCCGATTTCCCAAAGATGTACCCAACATCAATGCAAGTAATGCCATCATGATGGGGCATATCCGCTCCATCCGCTGGACAAAAGACGGATGGCCGGTGGTGATGCCCGAGCGCTACGGAGCGGTGCCACAAGTACCCATCACAGAAAAAGAGCTGGTGGGAAACTGGGAGCACATAGACCTCTCCTACTCTTATGGAAAACAAAAGACATCTGACAACATGACACTCTCTGCCGATCACAAAGTGACGGATGGAAGTTGGAAAGGCGCCACTTGGACGTATGATGCCGTCAACGAACGAATCAGTTTCAGCAATGGAGTGGAAGTATGTCTGCAACGCGAAGTAGACTGGGAAGCCAATCCAAGAACACATACAATTGTATATGCCGGATATGGCAGCAGTAAAACATACTGGGGCAAGAAGTCCCGCTAAGCATATTTTCCTATAGATGTCTTATTAGCTTCCTTACATCTCCCTTTTGAGGCTGTTTTTCTATCTTTGCCACATGGTGTGCCATGTCCTCCACCCAAATAGAAAAACAGCCTCAAATATAAATCAAAAGGAAGTTGCACAAACATAAGCCCGCACTTGAGAGAATGCAATCTCACACTCCAGGAAAGATAAGCCCATACTTTAAGGAAGATTCTTCAAGAGGGAATATAAACAGTAATACGAACTTTCCAAGCAACCTTATACTTTCAGCGTCAATAGATAAAACGTCCAGTCTTTCTGCAAAAAGATAGTTTTTAACAAGAAAAAACAGCTTTTATGTTGTATAACATGTGATGGTGTATATTGAACACCGGAACAAAGTGTTACTTTTACACCCCAAGAGAAGACAGATAACTTATTTACACCAAAACATTAAGTCATGAACAAACAAATCTTACTTACGGGAATAGCCGCTTTAATGCTGGCGTCCTGCAACCAGAAACCGGAGACCAGGCTAACCTTATCCGGCCTTAACCCCGCGGCTTTTAAAACGACCGTAAACAACGCCCAAACAGACCTTTACACTTTGAGAAACAAGGCCGGCATGGAAGTTTGCATCACCAACTTCGGAGGACGCATCGTTTCCATCATGGTGCCCGATAAGAACGGAACCATGCAAGATGTAGTATTGGGGTTCGACAGCATTGCCGACTACATCAACATTCCCAGCGATTTCGGCGCTTCCATCGGCCGCTATGCCAACCGCATCAATCAAGGTAAAATAGTGTTGGACGGCGACACCATCCAATTGCCGCAAAACAACTTCGGGCACTGCCTGCACGGTGGACCACAAGGCTGGCAATATCAAGTTTTCGAAGCTAAACAGATGGATGAAACCACATTGGAACTGACACGTTTCTCTCCGGATGGTGATGAGAACTTCCCGGGAAACGTTACGGCAAAAGTTCTTTTCAAGCTGACCGAAGAGAATGCCATCGACATCAAATATAGCGCTACCACGGATAAGAAAACGGTCATCAACATGACTAATCACTCTTACTTCAACTTATCCGGTAATCCGGCACAAGCCGCCACCGACCATATCCTGTATGTCAATGCCGACACTTATACACCGGTGGATAATACTTTCATGACCACCGGAGAAATTGCCCCGGTAAAAGATACGCCTATGGACTTTTCCACTCCCAAGGCCGTGGGGCAAGATATAGCCAACTTCGACTTCGACCAATTGAAAAACGGAAATGGATATGACCATAACTGGATACTGAATACACAAGGCGACCTCACCCACATGGCAGCCAAACTTACTTCTCCCGTAAGCGGCATCACATTGGAAGTTTATACCAATGAACCGGGAATTCAAGTTTACACCGGCAATTTCCTTGATGGAACAGTGAAAGGGAAAAAAGGAATCATCTACAACCAACGCGCTTCCGTATGCCTCGAAACACAACACTATCCGGACAGTCCTAACAAACCCGAATGGCCTTCGGCTATTTTGGAACCGGGACAGACCTACAACAGTGAATGTATCTTTAAATTTTCAGTAGAGAAATAAAACAACAACATTAAATCATAGTAGTATGGAAGTATTAGATTGGATAGTCATTGGAATTTTCTTCCTGGCTTTAATCGGAATTATCGTCTGGGTGGTCAGACAAAAACAAAATGACTCGGCAGACTATTTCTTGGGGGGCGTGACGCCACATGGATTGCGATAGGAGCATCTATCTTCGCCTCCAACATTGGTTCCGAACATTTGATAGGTTTGGCCGGTGCCGGCGCATCAAGTGGTATGGCAATGGCGCATTGGGAAATACAAGGCTGGATGATTCTTCTTCTCGGCTGGGTGTTCGTACCTTTCTACTCACGAAGCATGGTCTATACAATGCCCGAGTTCCTGGAGCGCCGTTACAATCCTCAGTCACGCACCATCTTGTCCGTCATCTCATTGATTAGTTATGTACTGACAAAGGTGGCAGTTACTGTATATGCGGGCGGACTGGTATTTCAGCAAGTGTTCGGAATTGACACCCTTTGGGGTATCGACTTCTTTTGGATTGCCGCCATCGGATTGGTGGTATTGACCGCTCTATACACCATCTTCGGCGGTATGAAGTCCGTGCTTTATACCTCGGTACTTCAAACACCTATTCTGTTATTAGGTTCACTGATTATTCTTGTACTCGGTTTTAAAGAGTTAGGAGGATGGGAGGAGATGATGAGCATTTGCGGTGCCGTCACAGTGAACGAATATGGAAATACAATGACCGAACTTATCCGCAACAATAACGACCCCAACTTCCCTTGGCTGGGTGCATTGGTAGGCTCTGCCATCATTGGTTTCTGGTATTGGTGTACAGACCAGTTTATCGTACAGCGTGTACTTTCCGGAAAAAATGAGAGAGAAGCGCGCCGCGGTACTATCTTTGGCGCTTACCTGAAATTGCTGCCGGTGTTCTTGTTCCTGATTCCAGGCATGATTGCCTTTGCCTTACATCAGAAATACATCGGCACCGGTGAAACAGGTTTCCTACCCTTATTAGCTAACGGAAACGCCAACGCAGATGCCGCCTTCCCGACATTGGTGGCAAAACTACTTCCGGCAGGAGTCAAAGGTCTGGTGGTCTGTGGCATTCTTGCTGCATTGATGAGTTCGCTCGCATCCTTATTCAACTCTTCAGCCATGCTCTTCACCATCGACTTCTACAAACGCTTCAAGCCGGATACATCTGAAAAGAGATTGGTAACTATCGGTCAGATGGCCACCGTCGTAATAGTGGTACTGGGTATTCTTTGGATTCCCATCATGCGCAGTGTAGGCGATGTACTTTATACTTATCTGCAAGATGTACAGTCGGTATTGGCACCCGGCATTGCAGCCGCATTCCTGCTTGGCATCTGTTGGAAACGGACATCTGCCAAAGGCGGTATGTGTGGACTGATTTCCGGTATGGTGATAGGTCTCACCCGCTTGGGAGCCAAGGTATATTACAGCAACGCCGGTGAGGCTACCGACAGCTTGTTCAAATATTTGTTCTACGACCTTAACTGGTTGTTCTTCTGCGGTTGGATGTTCTTATTCTGCATCATCGTTGTAATCCTTGTCAGCTTGATGACAGAAGCACCCAATGCAGAAAAAATACAAGGACTGGTATTCGGCACTTCCACTCCGGCACAACGAGAAACCACACGGGCAAGCTGGAACAAGTGGGATATCATTCACACTGTCATCATTTTAAGTATTACAGCTGTTTTCTACTGGTATTTCTGGTAACAGAAACATAGCGATAAAGATTATTAATCAACAAGCAAAATAATATGAGTAATTATTATGATTTAAATCCAAAGTTCCATGTAGGGATAGATTGCATTATCTTCGGTTTTTACAAATGGGAACTTCATTTGCTCTTATTAAAACGAAACTTCAAACCGGCAATGGGAGAATGGTCGTTGATGGGCGGTTTTGTACAAGAAAATGAAAGTGTGGACGATGCAGCCAAACGAGTTCTGTGTGAACTCACAGGATTGAAAGACGTCTATATGGAACAAGTAGGTACCTATGGTGCTGTAGACCGCGACCCGGGCGATCGGGTCATTTCCGTTGCCTACTATGCATTAATCAACATCAATGAGTATGACAAAGACCTGGTGCAGCAGCATAACGCCTTTTGGGTTGACATCAACCACTTACCCCCGCTTATTTTCGATCATCCTCTGATGGTGGAAAACGCCCGGTCACTGATACAACAAAAAGTATCGTCCGAGCCTATCGGGTTCAACTTGTTGCCCAAGCTGTTCACCTTGACACAACTACAGCTCTTGTATCAAGCCATCTACGGTGAAGAGCTCGACAAACGTAATTTCCGCAAACGCATAGCCGAAATGAACTTTGTGGAGAAAACAGATAAAATAGATAAAACCACTTCCAAACGAGGTGCGGCATTGTATCAATTCAATGAGAAAGTATACCGCAAATCTCCGAAGTTTAAATTATAAATCAAAAATCTTCTGATTATGCTGGAAACACTGAAAGAAGAAGTTTTTCATGCCAACCTTGAGTTGGTGAAGCACGGTCTGGTCATCTTCACTTGGGGAAACGTATCGGCCATTGACCGCACAAGCGGACTGGTGGTCATCAAACCCAGTGGAGTGAGCTACGATGAGATGAAAGCGAAAGATATGGTCGTTGTAGACCTTGATGGCAAAGTAGTGGAGGGAAAGCTGAAACCTTCTTCCGATACCCCTACTCATGTGGTACTCTATAAAGCGTTTCCCGAGATAGGAGGAATAGTTCACACACACTCCACCTACGCCACCGCTTGGGCGCAAGCGGGGTTGGACATTCCAAACATCGGAACGACCCATGCCGATTACTTCCATGATGCCATCCCCTGCACTGCCGATATGACTGAAGCTGAAGTAAAAGGAGCATATGAGCTGGAAACAGGCAATGTCATAGTAAAGCGTTTTAAAGGACTGAATCCGATACACACGCCGGGAGTTCTCGTAAAGAACCATGGCCCTTTCTCTTGGGGAAAGGATGCGCACGATGCCGTACATAATGCCGTGGTGATGGAGCAAGTGGCCAAAATGGCGAGCATAGCCTATGCAGTGAATCCTAAGCTGACCATGAACCCGCTGCTGGTGGAAAAGCACTTCAGCCGCAAGCACGGGCCGAACGCTTATTACGGACAGAAATAACAACTATTCAATTATTAAACCATTAAAAAGGAATTTGTATGAACAACTTATTTAATCAATACGAAGTATGGTTCGTCACCGGAGCACAGCTCCTATATGGAGGCGACGCAGTTGTAGCGGTAGATGCACATAGCAATGAAATGGTAAAAGGCCTGAATGAATCAGGCAAACTTCCCGTTAAAGTAGTATATAAAGGAACAGCCAACTCCTCAAAAGAGGTGGAATCAGTATTCAAAGCGGCCAACAACGATGAGAAATGTATAGGTGTCATCACTTGGATGCACACATTCTCACCTGCCAAAATGTGGATTCATGGTCTGCAGCAGTTGAAAAAGCCGTTGCTGCACCTGCACACCCAATACAACAAGGAAATCCCCTGGGACACCATGAACATGGACTTCATGAACCTGAACCAGAGCGCACATGGCGACCGCGAATTCGGACACATCTGCACTCGTATGCGCATTCGTCGCAAAGTGGTAGTGGGTTACTGGAAAGATGAACAAACACTGCACAAAATTGCCGTATGGATGCGTGTCTGTGCCGGATGGGCCGATGCTCAAGACATGCTGATTATACGCTTCGGCGACCAGATGAACAATGTGGCCGTGACCGATGGCGACAAGGTGGAAGCCGAGCAGCGCATGGGCTACCATGTGGATTACTGTCCCGTAAGCGAACTGATGTTCTATCAGAAGCAAGTGAAAGATGAAGAAGTAGAGGCGATGGTAGCCACATACTTCAAAGAATACGACCACGATGCCGAATTGGAAGATAAAGCATCAGAAGCTTACCGCAAGATATGGAATGCCGCCAAAGCCGAAGTCGCCTTGCGTGCCATCTTGAAAGCCAAAGGAGCCAAAGGCTTTACTACCAACTTCGATGACCTGGGCGATGTGGATGTTGACAAGACCGGTAACGGATTTGACCAGATTCCCGGATTGGCTTCGCAACGTTTGATGGCCGAAGGCTACGGCTTCGGTGCAGAAGGTGACTGGAAATCGGCCGCTCTCTATCGCACGGTATGGGTGATGAGTCAGGGACTGCCCAACGGATGCTCTTTCTTGGAAGACTACACACTGAACTTTGACGGTGAAAACAGTTCCATTCTTCAGTCGCACATGCTGGAGATCTGTCCGCTTATTGCCAATAGCAAACCCCGTTTGGAAGTACATTTCCTCGGCATCGGCATACGCAAAAGCCGGACGGCGCGCCTTGTCTTCACCAGCAAAGCAAAGAAAGGCTGCACGGCCACCATTGTCGACCTGGGTAATCGTTTCCGTCTCATCGTGAACGATGTGGAATGCATCGAGTCGAAGCCCTTACCCAAACTGCCCGTTGCCAGTGCACTTTGGATTCCGCAACCCAACTTCGAAGTGGGTGCAGGCGCATGGATTTTGGCAGGTGGTACGCACCACTCTTGTTTCTCCTACGACCTCACAGCCGAATATTGGGAAGACTATGCCGAAATCTCCGGCATCGAAATGCTACATATCAACAAAGACACCACCATCAACGAGTTCAAGAAAGAACTGCGCATGAATGAGGTGTACTACATGCTCAACAAGGCTCTTTGCTAATTATCCAATCAGCCTCATAAATAAAACAGGAAGTGCCGGTGGCGATGAACCACCGGACACTTTCAATTCCATGGATTTATAATAATTGTTGTATCTTAACATATTTGGTTCCAATGAAAACAGATGCAAAAACAACCATCGAAACAGGCAAAGCCATTCTTGGCATCGAATTCGGCTCAACACGCATAAAAGCTGTTCTAATCGACCAAGAAAACAAGCCCATTGCACAAGGAAGCCACACTTGGGAAAATCAGTTGACCGACGGACTTTGGACTTACAGCGTAGAAGCCATCTGGCATGGACTGCAAGATTGCTACGCCGACCTTCGCTCGAATGTAAAAAAATTATATGCCACAGAAATAGAGTCTCTGGCCGCCATAGGTGTCAGTGCCATGATGCACGGCTATATGGCATTTAATAAGAAAGAAGAGATTCTCGTTCCTTTCCGCACTTGGAGAAATACCAATACAGCCCGGGCGGCAGCGGATCTATCAGAACTATTCGTATATAATATTCCCTTGAGATGGAGCATTTCCCATTTATATCAGGCAATACTCGATAATGAGGAACATGTGAAGGAGATTGATTTTCTGACGACTCTTGCCGGTTTTATCCATTGGCAGATAACGGGACAAAAGGTACTGGGCATAGGCGATGCTTCCGGTATGCTCCCTATAGATTCCACCACCAAGAATTATTCGGCCGAGATGGTGGATAAATTCAATCGCCTGATTGAACCCAAAGGATATGACTGGAAATTATCGGACATTCTGCCTAAAGTATTGCTTGCCGGCGAAAATGCAGGCTTCCTCACAACAGAAGGAGCTGCGAGGTTGGATGTATCGGGACACCTGAAAGCAGGAATACCGGTTTGCCCTCCCGAAGGGGATGCAGGCACCGGCATGGTTGCTACCAATGCCGTGAAGCAACGTACCGGAAACGTATCGGCCGGAACATCTTCTTTCTCGATGATTGTTTTAGAGAAAGAATTATCAAAACCATACGAAATGATTGATATGGTTACTACTCCGGATGGAAGCCTTGTAGCCATGGTACACTGCAACAATTGCACCTCCGACCTCAATGCGTGGATCAACTTATTCAAAGAATATCAGGATTTGATGGGTATTCCCGTAGATATGAACCTCATATATGAAAAGCTCTATAACCATGCACTGGAAGGTGATGCAGACTGCGGAGGCCTCATATCCTATAATTATATCTCCGGCGAACCTATAACCGGGCTTGCAGAAGGAAGACCATTATTTATACGTTCGGCAAACGATAAGTTCAGTCTTGCCAACTTCATGAGAGCACATCTGCATGCTGCAGTCGGAGTACTCAAAATCGGCAATGACATCCTTTTCAAAGAAGAGAAAGTTGAGGTTGACAGAATCACGGGGCATGGAGGACTGTTCAAGACGAAAGGTGTAGGCCAAAGAATACTTGCAGCAGCCATCAATTCACCAATCTCTGTGATGGAGACGGCCGGTGAAGGAGGCGCTTGGGGCATTGCTTTGCTTGGTTCGTTCCTTGTCAACAATGAGAAGAAGCAATCTCTTGCCGACTTCTTGGATGAAAAAGTCTTCGTTGGCGACGCCGGCATTGAAATATCACCGACAGCCGAAGATGTGGCGGGCTTCAACACATACATCGAAAACTACAAGTTCGGATTACCTATCGAAGAAGCGGCTGTCACGTATAAGAAATAAGAATATTCACAACCAATAAAAAATTCTCATGAGAAACAAACTTATTATCAGCGGTCTTATGCTTGCCGCTTCGCTTACCGCATCAGCACAAGAAAGTGCCACTCTTACCTTGCAAGCCGATAAAGGGGAACAAATCATTCCAAAGGAAATCTACGGACAGTTTGCCGAACATTTGGGCACCTGCATCTACGGCGGACTTTGGGTGGGTGAGGCTTCTGACATTCCAAACATCAACGGTTATCGCACCGATGTACTCAATGCGCTGAAAGAGCTGAAGGTGCCCGTTCTTCGTTGGCCGGGCGGCTGTTTCGCCGATGAGTATCACTGGATGGACGGCATCGGTCCGAAAGAAAATCGTCCCAAAATGGTGAACAACAACTGGGGAGGAACGATTGAAGACAACAGCTTCGGTACGCACGAGTTCCTCAACCTCTGCGAAATATTGGGCTGCGAACCCTACATCAGCGGCAACGTAGGTAGCGGAACCGTGGAAGAACTTGCCAAATGGGTGGAATACATGACCTCGGAAGGCGACTCTCCGATGGCGCGTCTGCGCCGGCAAAACGGACGCGACAAAGCATGGAAGGTGAAGTATCTTGGCGTAGGTAACGAAAGCTGGGGTTGCGGCGGAAGCATGCGCCCCGAATACTATGCCGATCTTTATCGCCGCTACGCCACCTATTGCCGCAACTACGACAGCACCCGCCTCTTCAAGATAGCCAGCGGTGCCAGCGACTACGACTACAACTGGACCAAGGTGTTGATGGATCGCGTAGGCAGAGGGATGCATGGACTTTCTCTGCATTATTACACCGTCACCGGATGGAGCGGAAGCAAGGGGGCTGCCACTCAATTCAACAAGGATGATTACTATTGGACGCTCGGTAAGTGCCGTGAAATAGAAGATGTTCTGAAAAAGCACATCGCCATCATGGACGAATATGACAAACAGAAGCATGTTGCGCTGCTTCTTGATGAATGGGGTACCTGGTGGGACGAAGAACCCGGCACCGTACGCGGGCACCTCTACCAACAGAACACCTTGCGCGACGCTTTTGTGGCTTCTCTCAGCTTCGATATCTTCCATAAATATACCGACCGCCTGAAGATGGCGAACATTGCCCAGATAGTGAACGTACTTCAATCCATGATTCTGACCAAAGGCAAGGAAATGGTACTTACCCCAACTTACCATGTATTCAAAATGTACAACGTGCATCAAGACGCCACTTATATCCCTCTTGACGGAAGTTGCAAGATTATGAACCTGGAAGGTAAACGCAACCAAAACCGCAAGTTGCCTATGTTGAGCGCCACTGCTTCACGAGACAAGAATGGCAAGATACACATCTCCATGTCCAACATTGATGCCGACCAGGCTCAGGAAGTAACCATCAACCTGTCGGGTACAACTGCTAAAAAAGCGGTCGGAGAAATTCTGACAGCTCCCAACCTGACGGATTACAATTCTTTCGAGAAGCCCGATAACGTAAAGCCAGCCCCGTTCAAAGAGGTAAAAGTCAATAAAGGCGTACTCAAAATAAAACTGCCTGCCAAGTCTATTGTCACCCTCGAATTGCAATAAAGCACAACCGGGTTGCAATAAGGCAAGCCTGTTTAATGTGTTTTTGACATGAGGCAAACAAGGAGGTCTTCAAAAAAGGCCTCCTGACAATGTTGCCAATTGCACATAAAGAGTTATCTTTGCCCTTATTAAAATCCAGTAAGCTAAGAGCTGTCTGTTTCCGACATTCAAAAAAACTAATTATAAACGATATGAACGACAAAAAACTGATGAACCGTGCAGCGGATAACATCCGCATCCTTGCCGCCTCTATGGTTGAAAAGGCCAACTCCGGACACCCCGGTGGCGCCATGGGCGGTGCCGACTTTGTGAACGTACTGTTCTCCGAATTCTTGGTATACGACCCCGAAAATCCTGCTTGGGAAGGTCGCGACCGTTTCTTTCTCGACCCGGGACATATGTCGCCGATGCTCTATTCCCAATTGGCGTTGACCGGGAAGTTCACGTTGGACGAACTGAAAGAGTTTCGCCAATGGGAAAGTCCCACGCCGGGACATCCCGAACGCGATATCATGCGCGGCATCGAGAACACTTCCGGCCCGCTGGGACAAGGCCACACCTATGCCGTAGGTGCAGCCATTGCAGCCAAATTCCTGCAAGCCCGCTTCGAGGAAGTGATGCCGCAAACCATCTACGCATATATTTCGGATGGAGGCATACAAGAAGAGATTTCCCAAGGTGCGGGACGCATTGCCGGCACGCTGGGACTGGACAACCTCATCATGTTCTATGACTCCAACGATATACAGCTATCCACCGAAACAAAAGATGTTACCATCGAAGATACGGCCAAGAAATACGCAGCTTGGGGCTGGAAAGTCATCACGATTAACGGTAACGACCCCGACGCCATCCGTGGCGCACTGAAAGAAGCAAAGGCCGAAAACGAACGACCCACACTGATCATCGGTCAGACCGTGATGGGCAAAGGCGCCCGTAAGGCCGACGGTAGCAGCTACGAAGCCAACTGTGCCACTCATGGCGCTCCTTTGGGCGGTGACGCTTACGTCAACACCATCAAGAATTTGGGCGGTGATCCCACCAATCCGTTCGTCATCTTCCCCGAAGTGGCCGAACTATACGCCAAACGCACTGCCGAACTGAAGAAAATCATGACCGAGAAATATGCAGCCAGAGCCGCTTGGGCCAAGGCCAACCCGGAAAAAGCCGCCAAACTGGAACAGTTCTTCTCCGGCAAAACCCCTGAAGTCAATTGGGCTGCCATCGAGCAGAAAGCCGGCTCGGCCACACGCGCCGCATCGGCCACCGTGCTGGGTGCTCTTGCCACTCAGGTGGAGAACATGATTGTAGCATCCGCCGACCTCTCCAACTCCGATAAGACCGACGGTTTCCTGAAAAAGACCCACGCCTTCAAGAAAGGAGATTTCAGCGGCGCATTCTTCCAAGCCGGTGTGGCAGAGTTGACCATGGCATGTTGCTGCATCGGTATGGCATTGCACGGTGGTGTTATTCCGGCATGCGGTACATTCTTCGTATTCTCCGACTACATGAAACCTGCCGTACGTATGGCGGCTCTCATGGAAGTTCCCGTTAAGTTTATCTGGACACACGACGCATTCCGTGTAGGTGAAGATGGACCTACGCATGAACCGGTGGAACAAGAAGCTCAAATCCGCCTGATGGAGAAACTGAAGAACCACAAGGGACAAAACTCCATGTTGGTACTCCGTCCCGCAGATGCCGAAGAAACCACTGTAGCATGGAAACTGGCCATGGAGAACACCACCACTCCTACCGGACTTATCTTCTCTCGCCAGAACATTGCCAACCTGCCCGCCGGAAACGACTACGAACAAGCAGCCAAAGGCGCCTACATCGTGGCGGGCTCGGATGCCAATCCCGATGTAATCCTTGTGGCCTCGGGGTCGGAAGTATCCACTTTGGTGGCAGGAACCGAATTGCTCCGTAAAGACGGCATCAAAGTACGTATCGTGTCCGCCCCGTCCGAAGGTCTGTTTCATAGCCAGTCCCCGGGTTATCAGGAAAGCGTCATCTCACACAAAGCAAAAGTGTTCGGCCTGACTGCCGGATTGCCCGTAACGCTGCAAGGGCTGGTCGGCCTTCATGGCAAAGTATGGGGCTTGGAATCGTTCGGCTTCTCGGCTCCCTATAAAGTGTTGGACGAGAAACTCGGATTCACGGCCGAGAACGTTTATAAACAAGTGAAGGATCTGCTGCGATGAAGACAATAGGAATCTGCTGCGACCACGCAGGCTATGAACTGAAGCAGTACGTCAAGCAATGGTTAGAGGCCAAAGGTTGGGAGTACAAGGACTTCGGGACTTACTCTCCCGAAAGCGTTGATTATCCCGACTTCGCCCATCCGCTGGCATTGGCCGTCGAAGCCGGAGAATGCTATCCCGGCATTGCCATCTGCGGCAGCGGAAACGGCATCTGTATGACGCTGAACAAGCACCAAGGCATTCGTGCCGCTTTGTGCTGGCAGTCGGAAATCTCCGCTCTGGCACGTCAGCACAACGATGCCAACATTCTGGTCATGCCCGGCCGTTTCGTCACCAACAAAGAGGCGGAAGAAATCATGACCCGGTTCTTCACCACCCCGTTCGAGGGTGGACGCCATCAGCGGCGAATCGAGAAGATACCTGCCGAATGAAAGTACACATAAGAAGCTGCCAATAAAAAGGCCCACTTCAAAGCAGCTTCCAATCTTAGCATATCGAGGACTTGCAAATGTTTTCCATAATGTTTTGCAAGTCCTCGTCGTTACTCATGGTCACTTACCGTTATCGTTTTGTCTTTTCATTTCCCGGCATATATTTGTGCCACCGCACACTGCGAAACGTGCGGTTACATCTGTTCTTGCTTTTAAGTTTTAAACTGTAAGCATTTTGAGATACTCCTTTGTTTCGATGGTACTTTTTAAAGGTGACTCAAAGTTTGTTTTTGGAGGATTTATTTGTAACCTTGTCATTTGTTTCATTGAGGCCTGCCAATTTACAGTTCACACCGTACATCCTCCGCATCAGCTCCGTATCAACTCCGTATCAACTCCGTATATCCTCCGCTTCTATAGATACGGAGTTGATACGGAGAGGACACGGCTTTGATAAGGCCGAGGTATCAACAAGGGATTGAGCGCCTGTTTAAATGTTTGCCCGCAACATCGGCATCATCCGAGCCAAAGCTGTTACGGCTCTCACTTGTGTGGTATATACAACATATTCAGATATGTGCAAATCAACAAATACCGGCCGCAACTTATCGCCTCTTTGGGATAACTGTGTCACAACGTCAATAAATAAACTCAAATAAGTGGGTAAACGAACACTATAGCAATCCGGATCATACAGACATCCAAATCTGTTTGAAGTATCAGCCAGTTTGCAAAACAGATTGTTAACACCACAAAGATATCGACCTTACAACAAACTGTATATATAAGATTCTTTGCGGAGAATTATGTCATAAAGTGAGGAAAACATTACCGAAATTCATGCAAATGATGTATATTTGCAACGAAGAAGGCTACTTTCTCCTTACTCATTAGAGCCCATTTATTAGAGAGCTTAGTACACTCTAAAGATACAAATTATAATTGAACTTCGAGTCCGGAACAAGGCTAAAGTGAGGGGAGCGGTCTTCTTTTTTTATTATACAGGCATTAAAAACGCAGATATTTATCTAAATTTGAATGCTAACGCCAAGCGTCCGCCAAGACAGCTGCAAGCCGCCTTGGCGGTGCAAATTCACATACTTTGCCCGCAATGAAAACAGACTCATGACAAAGAAAAACGGAAACATCCTGATTGTCGATGATAATCGAGGCGTACTCACCGCCTTACAACTTCTGCTGAAGCCTCATTTTGAAGAAATCACCGCCCTTTCTTCACCCGTCACCCTGCCCGGTGCGTTGCGCGAAAAGAAGTGGCAGGTGGTGTTGCTCGACATGAACTTTACTTCAGGCATCAACAGTGGCAATGAAGGTCTTTACTGGCTACACGAGATAAAAAAACAGTGCCCCGCCTTGCCGGTGGTTCTTTTCACGGCTTATGCCGACATTGACCTTGCCGTGAGGGGCATCAAAGAAGGCGCCGCCGACTTCATTGTGAAGCCTTGGGACAACCGGAAGCTGGTGGAAGCACTGCTGAATGCCGCGTCCTCCCCGGAACAGAGACCTTCGGCAAACGGCAGGCACACGGGAAGCAAGGGCACCGCACCGGCCGACAGCCCCGGCATGTATTGGGGCAACAGTGGCGCCATGCAGCAACTGCGCCGGATGGTGCAGAAAGTAGCTTCTACCGACGCCAACATTCTCATCACCGGCGAAAACGGCACCGGCAAAGAGATGCTGGCCCGCGAGATACACCGCCTCTCGACACGCAGCGACCAAGAGATGGTAAGCGTGGATATGGGTGCAATCACCGAAAGCCTTTTCGAGAGCGAACTATTCGGCCATGTGAAAGGCTCTTTCACCGATGCCCATACTGACCGTCCCGGCAAGTTCGAAGCTGCCGGACACAGCACCCTTTTCCTCGACGAGATAGGCAACCTGCCTTACCACCTGCAAGCCAAACTGTTGACGGCCATCCAGCGCCGCTGCATCGTACGCGTGGGCAGCAACATCCCCATTCCCATCGACATCCGACTGATATGCGCCACCAACCGCAACCTCTCTGCCATGGTGGCCAAGGGGGAGTTCCGGGAAGACTTGCTATATCGCATCAACACGATACACCTTGAAATCCCTTCACTGCGCGAACGTCCCGAAGACATCCTTCCGCTGGCCGATCGTTTTATCCGGCGCTTCTGCAAACAGTATGACAAACCATCCCTCAGGCTGACGGACGACGCCTGCGAAAAGCTGAGGCTACATCCTTGGTATGGCAATATCCGCGAGTTGGAGCATGTCATCGAAAAGGCTGTCATCATCTGCGACAATGAGCTTCTTCCGGCCGAAATGTTCCAGTTGACCCGGCGGATGGAGCAACCCGAAGCCGCAGCATCCACATTGGAAGAAATGGAGATGCAGATGATAAGAAAGACCCTCGGCACATGCAACGGAAATCTTTCTGCCGTGGCATCGCAGCTGGGCATCACGCGGCAGACGCTTTACAACAAAATGAAAAAGTACGGACTTTGAAAAAGAATTTGCCATACACCGCATGAAATATAGAGATCCAAGACAATATTATTCGTTTCGTGTGACCGTCAGTACATTGACGGCACTCCTTGCGGGTGCAATGTGGACGTTTGTCTTTGTTGACTCTCCGAGTCTGACAGGGCTGCACGTCCCATTGTTCGGGGCCGTTCTGGTCAGCGCGCTTCTTCCCGCAACCATCCATTGGCAGAGGAAATTGTATCGCCGTCACGTACAGAAGGTGCTTTTCATGCTCGATGCCATCGAGAACAACGACAATGCCGTTCACTTTCCTGAAAAAGAAGTACCGGCAGAGACGCAACTCGTAAACCATGCCCTGAACCGAGTGACCCGCATGCTTTATAACGTAAAAAGCGAAACCGCCCAACAGGAGAAATACCATGAACTGATTCTCGACTGTGTAAATACCGGTATCTTGGTCTTAAACGACCAAGGCGCCATCTATCAGAAGAACAGTGAAGCCCTGCGGTTGCTGGGGCTCGACATCTTTACCCACATCAGCCAGTTGAACCGCATCGATGAGCAACTGTGCTCCCGGCTTGCCAACAGCCGTCCCGGCGAAAAACAGCAAGTGACATTCCACAACGAGCGGGGAAGCGTGAACATATCCATCCGCGTCAGCGACATCAGCGTGCGCAACGAGCACCTGCGCATCCTTGCCCTCAACGACATCAACAGCGAGCTGGACGAAAAGGAAATAGATTCGTGGAGCAGGCTCACCCGTGTGCTGACACACGAAATAATGAATGCCGTGACCCCGATAACCTCACTGAGCGACACCCTTCTGGAACTGACCGAAGGGCAAGCCTCGCATGACGAGATCAGGGACGGACTGCAAACCATCAGCAGTACGGGCAAGGGTCTGCTGTCTTTTGTAGAGTCGTACCGAAAGTTCACGCGCATCCCTACCCCCGAACCCTCTTTGTTCTACCTCAAGAGCTTCATCGAACGCATGGTAGAGCTTGCCCGCCATCAGCATCCCGATGCCCGAGTGATATTTCACACCGACATCGTGCCGGACGACCTCATTCTGCATGCCGACGAGCACCTGATATCGCAAGTGGTCATCAACCTGTTGAAAAACGCCATACAAGCCATCGGGTCGGACAACGACACGGACAAAGAAGGACGCATCGACATCCGCGCCTACAGCAATGAAGTGGAGGAAATACTGATAGAGATATCGAACAACGGTCCTGCCATCCCCGATGCCATCGCCGAACATATCTTCATACCGTTTTTCACCACAAAAGAGGATGGGAACGGCATAGGTTTGAGCATTTCGCGGCAAATCATGCGGTTGTCGGGCGGCAACCTTTCATTGCTACCCGGCAAAAAGACCACTTTTTCGCTAAAGTTCAATTGAACCTTTTTCAGAAGATGTTTGTTTGACACATAGCGATTTATGTACAGATATTTATCACAACTTTAACCCCAATAATACTCCGATTATGTTATTCACGGCAGGCAACATTCTACTTGTAGGTTCCGTCCTACTCTTCGTCAGTATCATCGTAGGCAAGACCGGCTACCGTTTCGGTGTTCCCGCCTTATTGCTTTTTCTCGTCGTCGGCATGCTGTTCGGCAGCGACGGATTGGGTTTGCAGTTTCACAATGCCGAAGAAGCGCAATTCATCGGCATGGCGGCTCTCAACATCATCCTGTTCACCGGCGGTATGGACACCAAATTCTCCGACATAAAGCCGATTCTGGCCCCCGGCATCACCTTATCCACCTTGGGGGTATTGCTCACGGCCTTATTCACCGGTCTTTTTATCCGGTGGCTGTCGGGCACGGACTGGAGCAACATTCAATTTCCGCTCACCACTTCTCTTTTGCTTGCCGCCACGATGTCGTCTACCGATTCGGCTTCCGTATTTGCCATTCTGCGTTCCCAAAAGATGAACCTGAAACATAATCTGCGCCCGATGCTGGAGTTGGAAAGCGGCAGCAACGACCCCATGGCCTACATGCTCACCATCGTACTAATTCAGTTTATCACTTCGTCCGCAGTCGGAGTTCCCCAGATAATAATCTCGTTTGCCGTACAATTCATCGTGGGCGCCGCCATCGGCTACTTCCTCGGAAAGCTTGCCGTGATAATGCTGAACCGTTTGAACATAGACAACCAGGCCCTCTACCCCATCCTGCTGCTTTCTTTCGTCTTCTTTATCTTCTCCATCACCGACCTGCTGAAAGGCAACGGCTACCTGGCCGTCTACATAGCCGGCATGATGGTAGGTAACAACAAAATCATGTATCGGAAGGAAATCTATACGGTGATGGACGGCCTGACATGGCTTGTTCAAATCATCATGTTCCTTTGCCTCGGCCTGCTTGTCAACCCCCATGAGATGCTGGAAGTTGCTCCCATTGCATTGCTCATCGGCATCTTCATGATCATCATCGGCCGTCCTTTGAGCGTTTTCCTCTGCCTGCTTCCTTTCGGCAAGAAAATAACGCTGAAGTCGCGCCTGTTCCTATCGTGGGTAGGGCTACGCGGTGCGGTTCCCATCATCTTCGCCACCTATCCCGTAGTGGCCGAAGTGCCCGGCGCATCCGCCATCTTCAACATTGTATTCTTCATAACGATTGTCTCTCTGCTCGTTCAAGGCACCACCATTTCCCGAGTAGCCCGCCTGCTGGGCCTCTCCACCCCCTTGGAAAAAACCGGTAATGAGTTCGGAATAGAGCTGCCCGAAGAGATAGATTCCAACTTGCACGATATGACCATCACGCAAGAAATACTGGACAAAGCCGACACCCTGAAGGATATGAACCTGCCTAAAGGAACATTGGTGATGATCGTAAAACGAGGTGATGAGTACCTCATCCCCAACGGCACACTGAAACTGCATCTCGGCGACAAGCTTCTGCTGATTTCGGAAAAAGGAGAGAAAGAAACTTTCGCTTGATTTACGCCACAACCGAATATATTGAAACATTCAAAACAAAAGAAGCAGCATCCGGCTAAAATGTCCACTAAAAAAGGTTACAGGGCTTGCATGGCATTGCTATAAGTTCTATCTTTGCGCAGTTTTAACTAAAGTGTGCATATTGCGAATGGAACAAGAACGCGGGTTCATTGATTATATAGAACAAAGCATTATAAACAACTGGGATAACAACGCCCTGACAGACTACCAAGGAATCACGCTGCAATATAAAGACGTAGCAAGAAAAATAGCAAAATTTCATATTGTACTGGAAAGTGCCGGCATACGGCCGGGCGACAAGATTGCCGTTTGCGGACGCAACAGCGCACATTGGGCGGTGACTTTTCTGGCTACGGTTACTTACGGTGCCGTCATTGTGCCCATCCTGCACGAATTCAAGGCCGACAATATCCATAATATCGTCAACCACTCCGAAGCCAAACTGCTGTTCGTGGGAGACCAAGTATGGGAGAATCTCAACGAGGAGGCAATGCCCTTGCTTGTGGGCATCGCATTATTGACAGACTTCAACCTCACGGTTTGCCGCAGCGAACGATTAAGAGAGGCTTCCGAACATCGCAATGCCATATACGGAAGACGCTTCCCAAAAAACTTCAGACCCGAGCATGTGAATTACCGCAAAGAGCGGTCATCCGAAGAGCTGGCCGTCATCAACTACACTTCGGGCACAACGGGCTATTCCAAAGGAGTGATGCTCCCCTACCGCAGCCTTTGGTCCAACCTGGCCTATTGCCACGAGATGCTGCCTGTGCGCCCCGGAGACCGCATGGTGTCCATGTTGCCTTTAGGGCATGTCTTCGGCATGGTATATGACTTCCTGTACGGCTTCTCGGCCGGTGCGCACCTGTTTTTCCTCACCCGCATGCCGTCGCCCAAAATCATAGCCCAATCGTTCTCGGAAATCAGGCCACGCGTCATATCGTGCGTGCCGCTCATTGTGGAGAAGATTATCAAAAAGAACATTCTGCCACGTGTGGACAATAAGATAGGCAAATTGTTGCTGCACGTACCCATCATCAACGACAAGATAAAAGCTTCCGCCCGCAAAGAGGCCATGGAAATATTCGGAGGTGATTTTGACGAAATCATTGTGGGTGGCGCCCCGTTCAATGCCGATGTAGAGCGCTTCCTCAAGCAAATAGGATTCCCCTACACCATTGCATACGGCATGACGGAATGCGGCCCCATCATCAGCTCGAGCCGCTGGGACACGCTGAAGCTTGCCTCGTGCGGTAAAGCCGCCAGCCGCATGGAAGTCAGGATAGACTCTCCTGACCCTGCAAACACTGCCGGTGAAATTATTTGCAAAGGCACCAACCTGATGTTGGGCTACTACAAAAACGCCGAAGCGACTTCGCAAATCATCGACATAAACGGATGGCTGCACACGGGCGACCTTGCAACAATGGATGCCGAAGGATACATCACCGTAAGGGGGCGCAGCAAAAACATGCTTCTCACCTCCAGCGGACAGAATATCTATCCTGAAGAAATCGAAAGCAAACTGAACAACATGCCCTATGTGGCGGAATCGCTCATCGTACTTCAGAAGGAAAAGCTGGTGGCACTTATCTATCCGGACTTTGACGATGCTTTTGCGCACGACATGAAACAAGCGGACATTGAAAAGGTGATGGAAGACAACCGTCGTGAGCTGAACCTCCAACTGCCTGCCTACTGCCAGATAACAAAAGTCAAGATACACTTTGAGGAATTTGAAAAGACTGCCAAGAAAAGCATCAAGCGGTTTATGTATCAAGAAGCAGACAAACCGGTTCAACAAGAGGGGTAGAAACAGGAACATCTTCTCACGCTACGCATAGGAAGGAAAGATTTTATCTACGCAGGCTTTTGCCCGTCCGTTCAATTTCCTAACTTTGTAATCTAAATCAAAATCAGGCAACCATGAATGATAAACCGTCGGTATGTACCACCGAAATCTCGCTTGAGCAATGGAACGAGCAGGCAAGCCACTCATTGATGGGCAATTTGGGCATTCGATATACCTACGCCGATGAAACCCGCATAGAAGCCACAATGCCCGTAGACCACCGCACGCGTCAGCCTTTCGGGATGTTGCACGGAGGAGCCACCCTTGCGCTGGCCGAGACGATTGCCGGACTGGGCTCCACGATACTTTGTCAACCGGACGAGGTTGCCGCAGGGATGCAGGTCAGTGGAAATCACATCTCTTCGGCACGTGAAGGAGACACTGTGCGTGCCGTGGGAACAATCATACATAAGGGGCGTTCGTCTCACGTGTGGAATGTGGACGTCTTTACTTCAACCGGCAAGCTGGTATCTTCCGTACGGGTGGTGAACAGTATCATGAAAAAGAGATGATTGACAAAGAAACTAATAAATTGCAAGCTGTCGATGCACTTATTGAGCGTAAACAGCCGTTCGCCGTCTTCCGCCTTCCGGAAGAGACTGTTCCCCGTCTGCTGACGCAGGAGGAAGGAACAGTGCGCCTGATATACGATTTGAAGGACTTGAATGGACAGAAAGGATTTGTCATCGCTCCGTTCCATGTCAGTGAGACATGTCCGATTGTGTTAATACGCCCCGACCGGCAAGAAGCATTGCCTGACGAAGATCGGAAAGAAAGCAAGGAAAGAGTGCTGGAAATGCAAAGACAAGAAAGGTTTCAGACTTCGCCCACAGAGGAATATACAGCCTGCTTTCAGTCTTTCATCGGTGCTTTGTGGCATAGGAGGTTCGACAAATTAGTACTTTCGAGGCACTTCACTATTGAAAGTCCACCGGGCTTCTCCCCCTCATCGGCTTTTCAGGCTGCTTGCAGGCAATACGTCCATTCATACATCTATTTATGCTATACTCCACAGACCGGCATATGGTTGGGAAGCACCCCGGAAATCATTTTATCGGGCGAAAGAAATGAATGGAACACGGTTGCCCTGGCGGGTACGCAACCTCTGCAAGACGACAAATTGCCACAGACATGGGATGAGAAAAACAAGAAGGAACAGGAGTATGTCACCTCTTACATTCGTCGGCAGTTCCGTTCATTGAATATCCGGTTTACGGAAAACGGCCCTTACCCCGTCTATGCCGGCACATTGTCGCATCTGAAAACGGATTTCGGGTTTTCTTTAAAAGACAACAAAGGATTGGGCGATTTGTTGAAAGTGTTGCACCCCACGCCTGCCATATGCGGATTGCCGAAAGAAGAGGCTTATCGGTTCATTTTGGAAAACGAAGGATATGACCGCCGCTACTATTCCGGTTTCATCGGTTGGCTGAATCCCGACGGTAAGACCGATCTATATGTGAATCTACGCTGCATGCATATCGAAGACGAGCAACTGACCCTGTATGCAGGCGGCGGACTGCTGGCTTCTTCAGAATTGAACGACGAATGGATAGAGACGGAAAAGAAGATGCAAACCATGAAACGGCTCACAGTGATGCCTCTTAATTCATAAACGACTAATCATTATCATCATCATGTACACAGACAAGAAGAACATACTTCAACTGGTGGCGTTGCTCAAAGCACACGGAATAACAAAAGTGGTTCTGTGTCCGGGCAGTCGCAATGCTCCCATCGTGCATACGCTGTCCAACCACTCGCATTTCACTTGTTATGCGATGACGGACGAGCGAAGTGCCGGCTACTTTGCCATAGGCCTTGCCTTGAACGGAGGCCAACCCGCCGCCATCTGCTGCACCTCGGGCACTGCATTGCTGAATCTTCATCCGGCCGTGGCGGAAGCCTATTATCAGCATGTTCCTTTGGTGATTATCTCTGCTGACCGACCGGGGGCTTGGATAGGACAGATGGACGGACAAACCGTTCCACAGCCGGAAGTGTTCCGGACGCTGGTGAAAAAATCAGTCAACCTCCCGGAGATTCATACCGATGAGGATGAATGGTATTGCAACCGCCTGATAAACGAGGCCTTGCTTGAGACCAATCATCATGGGAAGGGGCCTGTACATATCAACATCCCGATATCGGAACCCCTGTTCCGGTTCACAACGGAGCCCCTGCCGGAAGTGCGCGTCATCACCCGCTATCATGGATTGAATATCTACGACCGTGACTACAACACCCTGATTGACCGGATGAACAAATACAGGAAACGGATGGTCATTGTGGGACAAATGAACCTGATTTATCTGTTTGAAAAGAGATACACCAAGCTGCTATACAAGCACTTCGCGTGGTTGACCGAGCATATCGGTAACCGTACGACCCCGGGAATTCCGATAAAGAATTTCGATACGGCAATTTATGCCATGTCCGAAGAAAAGGCCGTTCAAATGGCTCCCGAACTGCTGATCACCTATGGCGGACACATCGTTTCCAAACGGCTGAAGCAGTTTCTCCGCCGCAATCCGCCCAAAGAACATTGGCATGTATCGGCCGATGGTGAAGTAGCCGACCTCTATGGTGCACTGACCACCGTGATTGAGATGGATCCGTTTGAGTTTCTGGAAAAGATAGCCGGATTGCTGGACAACCAAACTCCCGAATATCCTCGTATGTGGGAGAATGATTGCAAAACGATTGCCGAACCGGAATTTGCTTATTCGGAAATGGCGGCTATCGGTGCCCTGATAAAGGCTTTGCCCGAATCGTGCGCCCTGCATCTGGCAAACAGTTCGGTGATTCGTTATGCCCAGTTCTACACGCTGCCTTCCACGGTCGAAGTTTGCTGCAACCGGGGCACGAGCGGTATTGACGGTTCGCTTTCCACAGCCATCGGCTATGCGGCAGTTTCAGACAAGCTGAACTTCGTGGCCATAGGAGATTTGAGTTTCTTCTACGACATGAATGCCTTGTGGAATACCAACGTCCGCCCCAACCTGCGCATCCTTCTGCTGAACAATGGCGGAGGGGAGATTTTCCGGACATTGCCCGGACCGGATATGTCGGACTCCTCGTATAAATATATCACGGCCGCTCATGAGACATCTGCCAAAGGTTGGGCAGAAGAGTGCGGTTTTCTTTATCTGCGCGTGGACAACGAAGAACAGTTGCCGGAAGCGATGAAGACCTTTGCACAACCGGAAGCCATGGAGCAGCCTGTTCTGCTGGAAGTATTTACTGACAAGAACGAAGATGTCCGGATGTTGAAGGATTATTATCACCAATTAAAATAAACAGATTATGTCAACAAAAAGAGAATGGACAACCATCAGAGAATATGAGGATATCCTGTTCGATTACTATAATGGAATTGCCCGCATCACAATTAACCGCGAACGTTACCGAAACGCGTTTACACCGACCACTACCGCCGAAATGAGCGACGCTTTGCGCATTTGCCGTGAAGAAACGGATATTGACGTGATTGTCATCACGGGTGCCGGAGACAAGGCATTCTGTTCGGGTGGCGACCAGAATGTGAAAGGACGTGGAGGTTACATCGGCAAAGACGGCGTGCCCCGCCTGAGCGTACTGGATGTACAGAAGCAGATTCGCAGCATCCCGAAGCCGGTGATTGCAGCCGTGAACGGCTATGCCATTGGCGGTGGACATGTGCTCCATGTGGTTTGCGACTTGTCTATTGCCTCCACAAATGCCATCTTCGGTCAGACCGGCCCTCGCGTGGGTAGTTTCGATGCCGGATTCGGCGCATCTTATCTGGCACGTGTGGTAGGTCAGAAAAAGGCGCGCGAAATCTGGTTCCTATGCCGTAAATACAATGCGCAGGAAGCATTGGAAATGGGATTGGTGAATAAAGTGGTGCCCCCTGAGCAATTGGAGGATGAGTATGTGCAATGGGCGGAAGAGATGATGATGCTCAGCCCGCTGGCACTACGCATGATTAAGGCCGGGCTGAACGCCGAATTGGATGGACAGGCAGGTATTCAAGAGTTGGCAGGTGACGCCACATTGCTTTATTATCTGACAGACGAGGCGCAGGAAGGCAAGAATGCTTTCTTGGAGAAACGCAAACCGAACTTCAAACAGTATCCGAAGTTTCCTTAAAAGTCCTTCTGAGTTTATTTCAGTTCCTTTGCATTTGTAGATGTTCTGTCCGGTATCATCCGGACGTTTCTCTTCAAGGTTGCTTTTTGTTTTACCATTTATAAGCCATGGATTGCAGAATTAAAATAATCCCCCGGGTGCTTCATTTCAAAGAACCTGCCGGTACTTCGCGAGGGACGTATTCTACCCGCAAAGTATGGCATCTCCATTTCACCTCTTCCGCGTTTCCGAACCGGGTGGGAATAGGAGAATGCGCTCCTCTGCCCCAACTTAGTTGCGACGATGTACCCAATTACGAGGATGTGCTGCAAGATGCCTGCCGGCAAGTGGAAGAGCGAGGCGGCATCCTCGATACCGACGCTTTGCGCGATTATCCTTCCATCCTTTTCGGACTGGAGACAGCCATCCGCCATCATCACACGGGCAATTGGGGCTTATGGGATACCGCCTTCTCTCGCGGTGAAGCGGGAATACCCATCAACGGACTCATCTGGATGGGGAATTTCAATGAAATGCTTGTCCGGATAGAAGCGAAAATGAAGGCGGGGTTCCGTTGCATCAAACTTAAGATCGGAGCCATCGATTTTGAAGAAGAGCTGGCTTTGCTTCGCCATATCCGCACTCATTTCTCGTCCAAAGAGATAGAACTGCGCGTAGATGCAAACGGCGCCTTCTCTCCCACCGACGCCACGGAGAAACTGAAACGACTTTCCGAGCTGGACCTGCATTCCATTGAACAACCCATCCGGGCGGGACAATGGGAAGAGATGGCCCGGCTGACTTCCGAATCTCCTTTACCTATAGCCTTGGATGAAGAGTTGATAGGATGCAATACCCCGGCTGAGAAACGGAAACTACTTGCTGCCATTCAGCCTCAATATATCATCCTCAAGCCGTCTCTTCATGGTGGAATAGCCGGTGGAAACGAGTGGATTGAAGAAGCCGGAAGACAACAAATCGGTTGGTGGATTACATCGGCTCTGGAGTCGAACATCGGGTTGAATGCCATTGCCCAGTGGTGCGCCACCTACGACAATCCGTTACCTCAAGGATTGGGCACGGGATTACTCTTCACCGACAACGTGGAAATGCCTCTCGAGATAAGGAAGGATTGTTTGTGGTTCTGTACACAACAAGATTCTCAAAAAAAGATTCAATGATATACGACCGGAAAAAACAACATTTACTGCTCGATGGAAGCGTGTACACTCCTGAAGAAATAAGCAGGCATGTGGCTGAAGGAACTGAAAAAGACCCTTCTGCCATACGAGATTTATTTCTTTTCTTGAACGAATGGTTCAATGACTCTCCCGTCATTACGGTTCATACCTCCGGCTCTACGGGTACGCCCAAAGAACTGGCTGCAAACAAAGACCGGATGATGCAAAGCGCACGCCTGACTTGTGAATACCTGAACCTTCAACAGGGCGACACCGCTCTGCTGTGCATGAACCTCCGCCACATCGGTGCCATGATGATGGTGGTACGCTCTCTGGTGGCAAGCTTGAATTTGGTGGTGCGCCCTGCTTCTGCTCATCCGCTGGCCGCGGAAATACCGGGCTCTTTGAAGTTTGCCGCCATGGTACCCTTACAAGTTTATCATACGCTTCAAATCCCCGAAGAAAAGGAACGATTGGAAAGGACGGAAATTTTAATTATAGGAGGTAGTGCAGTCGATGAAGATCTGGAAGCAGAAATAAAGTCACTTCCCACAGCAGTCTATTCCACCTATGGCATGACCGAGACGTTATCGCACATTGCTCTGCGCCGCCTCAACGGTAGTTCTGCCTCCGGCCATTATCACCCCTTTTCATCAGTGAAGCTCTCTCTCTCCAGTGAAGGCACACTGATAATCGAAGCCCCCTTGGTCTGTAATGAAATCTTACAAACCAATGATATCGCCCACATCTATCCCGACGGAAGTTTCAGCATTTCGGGACGGAAAGATAATGTGATAAACAGTGGCGGAATCAAGATTCAGACAGAGGAAATAGAAAAGAAGCTACGTTCCCTGATTTCTGCCCCATTTGCAGTCACTTCTATTCCCGACCGACGTTTGGGGCAGGCTTTGGTCTTACTGGTTGCAGGTAGCCCGGATGTAAAAGAGATAAAAGATAAATTGCCGGCAATGCTCGAATCCTACCATCGCCCCAAACATATCTTTATGACAGCCTCCATTCCACAAACCGAGAATGGGAAAACGGACCGTGCCGGATGTCGCACTTTGGCATTACAAGAATTTGAACTGATGGAGCAGAAAGCAATTATTCAATCCCCAATAAATTCATAAAATATACTGATTACAAAAATATTTAAATCTTTTTATGGAACAACAAATTCAACTTAACGAGCATAATAAGCAGAAGCACCCTCCCATGCACACAGCCGAACATATCATCAATCAAACCATGATAAGGCTATTTGGGTGCGGCCGCTCTGTATCGGCACACATCGAACGAAAAAAAAGTAAACTGGATTATCAGCTTGCGGTATGCCCCACCGAAGAAGAGGTGAAGAGGCTGGAAGATGCCGTCAACGAAGTAATCACCAGACAACTGCCCGTGACGACAACATTCATCACGCAAGAAGAGGCACAAGGACGCTTCGACATGCAACGGCTGCCCGACCATGCCTCAGAAACAGTGCGCATCGTAAAGGTGGGCGATTACGACGAATGCCTCTGCATAGGCACGCACGTGGCAAATACGTCAGAAATAGGTAGATTTAAAATCATCAGTCACGACTGGGACGAAGAGACCAAACGTTGGCGAATGCGTTTCAAATTAGTATGAACGGCACTGCCACCGCAGTTTTTCGTCAGTCGATAATCTCAGCATCTTCTATATCGGCCGGCTTCTTTATGGAAGTCCCCGGCTCTTTAGGACGGCGGCGCATGAATTTAAACCAGTTCAAGAGTTCCGAAGCCGCATATACCAAACTGCTGACACCGATGATGATAAACGCCGTGGAGCGCACCCCCGTGGGGTTGAACAATGCAATCAGCCCGGCAAGCAGAATCAATACGGGCACCGCATAGAATCCTCCCGGCACGGGCATCCAACGGCGGGCGGTGAAAAGCGATGCTATTTGCTGTACCCCGCCCATCACGAGGATGAACCCCAACACAAAAGTCAGCAAATCTGCAAAGAAATCGGGCATGATGATGAGCCATGCACCGAACAGCAGGCTACCCACTCCTTCAATCGGAAAACGGAACCGCATCTCGGCCGACTGCACAAAATAGCCTATGATACTGATGAGCGAAGGCACCAAAAAGACCACGCCTATCGTAATCACAAGATAATCTCCGGCCTTATCGGGAAACATCACCAATATCAGGCCAATCACCAGCGCGCATATCGCACGCAAAAAAGAATAACTTAATCCTTTCATGAACCTCTCTGTTTTTTTGCGAAGATACATTTTATCCCAATAATTCTGAATAAAAAACGTAAAAAATATCTCCGTTTCTCCCTCTCCCCCTTCATAAAACAACGAATCAGGAAAAAACATGTTTTGAGGAAAAAGTAGGGGATATTTGGGAAGTAAACACAAAGTGATTATATTTGTCCCTACAAAAATCGAAGAGCCTTGCCGCACCAAGCGACGGGGCTTTTTTCCGTTTCACCGCCAAGAAGGGATTTATATTCAATGAAAATAGTAATCATAGACAATTATGACTCTTTCACCTACAATCTGGCACATCTGGTGAAAGAACTCGGCACAGAAACATACGTGCTGCGCAACGACCGATTCCGCCTCGAAGAATTACAGCCGTATGACAAAATCATACTCTCGCCCGGGCCCGGCCTTCCCCGCGAAGCCGGATTGCTGCCCGACGTCATCCGCACATACGCCGGACAAAAACCGATACTCGGCGTCTGCTTGGGAGAACAAGCCATCGGGGAAGCGTTCGGAGCAAAGCTCATCAATCTGAGCAACGTCTTTCACGGTGTGCAGACCGAAATAGCGGTCAGAGGAGAAGATGCTCCCGAAGAAAACTCATCGTTCATCACTCACCGTTCATTGCCGGCTCCCGATTATCTCTTTAACGGCCTGCCCTCCACCATCTTTGTGGGGCGCTACCATTCTTGGGTGGTTCACACCGAAGATTTTCCCCAAGAACTGGCCGTCACTGCCATCAGTCCCGAAGGGCAAATCATGGCGTTGAAGCACCGGAAATATGACGTCCGTGGCATCCAGTTCCACCCAGAGTCCGTGCTGACACCCGATGGCAAAAAAATCATGGATAACTGGCTGAAAAAGGTATAAACCCGCACTTCGTAGGAAACAAATCAGCAAACGAGAATGTAAAACTTCAAAGAGGGTGTTCAGACAGATTATTTCATAGGAACAAGATAAAAAATCAAAATATACAACTACTAATTGAATATTTTATTCTATCTTTGTGCCGACTAAGAGTAAAATAGCTCCTGAGGCAAGAAAGATTACAGATTAAAATAAACAACTTTATAAGCAAGAAGGGAGATGAGAGGAATCGGGTATAATTGCCCATCCCGACAAAAAAACTTGATTTATTCATCCAAACAAAACGGTTAAAAAAGGATAATAATTAAGCTTTTGCGACCTATTGATGAGAACATTAACTTTATTAATGTATATTTGTTCATAATAAGAAACAATACTGCAAGCATGGGAAAGAAAAACAAATACACATATCCTCCGCTTTTAATCTTATTCATCACGGTAGGATTGCTTTTTCAAGGATGCAAAGAGGACGTCTTCAATCCGGAAAAAGTAAAGGCTACTTATCAAGACAGATTTCCGGTAAAGGACATCGACCCCGAAATGGACTGGAAAACGACACGTGCCGTCCAGGTAGATGTGGCAGTCAATCTGGATGCCGATACAGATTACTCCATCCGTATTTATGACGATAACCCATTGACTGAGAACTCTGCCGCCCATCTGCTCTCTGAAGGAACAGCAAACAATAAGATGGCTTTTCTTTCGACCATGGACTGCCCCATCGATGTGACAGATGTTTATGTCTGCCTGACCGACGCCTCCAACCGCAGTGTCGTAAAATTATGCTCCATCGAGGACGGAAACCTACAGACATTGTTCGGCCTGTCACCATCGACCCGTGCCGCAACCCGAGCCGGCAATAACGGTATCACCATTTATACCCCCGACCGCACGGAAGCCGAAATCAAAGTGCTTGCCGCAACGGCCAAAGAACTAAACGAGAAAGTTGTCATCAAAAAGGGTGATGTGTATAAGATTTCCAAAGGCACTACCTATCAAGGAAAGATAACGAATCACGGAATCAACAATGGTACAGCCACTATAATAGTAGAAGGCACTTGGGAACCTAAAGGCAATATGTCCAAAATAAATACCGGTATAGACTTGATAGTGGCCGGTGACGGCAAGATTATTCTTCCAAAAGATGGAAACAGAAACAACGAAAAAGCATTATATCTTGTCGGTAGCAGCCGATTCATTGTTTTTCAGGGAGGTTCAATCGTTGGAGAAACGACCGGAACAGGCTGCATCTACCTATCCAATGCTTCGGGCGGCCGTTTCAATTATAATGCAGGCACCATCCAAGTCCACACACTCGAAATGAGTGTGGCCAACGGGACGTTCTATAATAGCGGGAAAATAGACGCAAATGAATTGATAATCAATAACAACGGCAGCAAGCTCATAAATCAAGGGGAAGCAAATTTAGTGACAGTTCCTCACTCCAATTGTCTCATTGAGAACGGTTGCCGTCTCACCGTCTCCCAAGATTTTTACGGAAGTTTGGTGCTGGGCGACAACTGCTCGGCCACCATAGGCAATTACGCTCCAAACGGAAACTGGGGTGGTAAATATATCACTATGGGCAGTAACTCCATGCTCACCATCAACGGAACGGCCAAACTGGCCGGTATAAAAGTCACCGGTCCGCAGAACGGCAACGCCTTGATAAAGATAGGTACACTGACCGATTTAAATGGATTCAAACACGAGAACGGGCATATCTATTACGAAGTGCAAACAGACCAAATAACCGATGTATGGATGCGCAAAACTTTTCTACACTACCTTCTCAACACAAACGGTACGCTCTCCAAATGGGGAGAAGCCCCCATCCATATTCCCGCCGGCGACTGTACCGGCAAAGGAAACATACCGGCTTCGGGCACCGGAACTTCCACAACAGACGAAGCCATCACCTACACCTATGCTTTCGAAGACAATTTCCCCATGGTGGGCGACTATGACTTCAACGACATTGTGCTTGACGTAAAAACCTCTTATAAGCGAGAGAAGCAAAGCAATGCCATAAAATACATACAACTCGACGTCACGCTGGTAGCCGCAGGTGCCGGTCACACCTTAGGCGCAGGATTGCGTATTGTCAACATTCCCAAATCCGCTATCCGAAGCATCCGTACCGGTGGAGACGACCGCCGTTTCCAAGAAACACTGACCTCGCCACGCACGGGCAAACTTTTTTTCGCCTATAACCCTTCCACCCACATGGAAAACGGTGACAATGACATCGTCATCCCCTTGTTCAACGACGAACATCAAGTATTCGGCGTAGAGCAAGGTACCCACGTCAACACAGCCAGTACAGCCGGTCTGCATGCCGATGGAAAGAAAGCCTACACTTACGAAATCATCATCGAATTGGCTGACCAAACCAAACAGTCTCCGCTCTTCTCCAAAGACAACCTCGACTTCTTCATCTGCTATCAATATCAGCAGATGCCGAAGCGCGTGGAAGTGCACCTTTATGAGTTTTGGAAAAACAAAACCACTGCCGGCGGCATGGCCATGGACACCAATCTTGATTTGGCAGGAAACAACACGTGGGCCATCTGCGTGCCCAATTTCCGTTATCCAAAGGAATTGGTCAATATCTCCATCTCTTCCAATCCCTCGGCCGGAGCTTACCCCTTGTTCCTTAATTGGGCAAAAAACCGCAACGCCAATACAGACTGGTATCTGTCTCCCAACGAAAATAAAGTATACAGATAAACAAAAAAGAAAAAGCATTTAATGGTTTAACTTATAGACGAGATAAGAAGAAAATGAAAAAGATATTGTTAGTAGATGATAAAGCAACCATCGGAAAAATACTTTCGCTATATTTAGAGAAAGAGTACGACTTCACTTATGTTGAAGACCCTTTGAAAGCAATCGAGTGGCTGCACGAAGGCAATGAGCCGGCTCTGATCATTTCAGACATCCGTATGCCCAACATGAGCGGAGAAGAATTTCTCCATTACCTTAAAAGCAACGAGCTGTTCAAACAGATTCCCGTCATCATGCTCTCCAGCGAAGACAGTAGCAGCAACCGCATCAAACTGCTCGAAGACGGAGCGGCAGATTATATCCTGAAACCTTTCAACCCGATGGAGCTGAAAGTAAGAATCAAAAAATTTATTTGAAACACTCATACTGCATAAAGGAATGTTCTACTACATCTATATAGGTCAGAATCGTACAGCCATCGCTCATTTACAACAAATGATCAAAGGAATGTTCATGGTTGTATCCGAAGCTACCAAAGCTCCCAAAATACTCGACGGCATCCGCGAGCGTTACAGCACGACCATCCTTTATGAAAAAATCTCTGCAGAAACCGATGTTCCTGCCATCACCCGCCTTCACGAACACTTTCCAAGGGTATACATCACATTGGTCACGGACAATATAGCTCCCGAAGAACGTATGCTCTACGTCAAAGCCGGAGTACAAAACACCCTCCCGCCGGAAACATCCGAAGAAAGCATCCAACAGATGTGCGACTATCTCAAGATACGTGAAGCCGCCAAACTACAGGAATTCCAAAAGCAACGGAGCCGGGACGAAATCTTTCACCTACCATTGTGGAAACGTCTTTTCGACCTGTTTTTTGCCGGCTTTGCACTCATGGCACTCTTGCCCCTGCTGATTATCACAGCCATTGCCATCCGTTTGGAAAGCAAAGGCAGCATCATCTACAAGTCAAAACGTGTAGGCACCAACTATAATATCTTTGATTTTCTTAAATTTCGTTCCATGTACACTGATGCCGACAAGCGCTTGAGAGAGTTGAGTAATCTCAATCAATACCAATCAGAAGAGCCGGAACAAGCGCCAACAGAAGAGACCAAAGACATTATCGGCGATAAGGCCGACATTCCCATTTCCAATGATTTAGTCATCTCCGATGACTTCATATTGGCGGAACAAGATTTCCGCAAACAGAAAGAAAAGAAAAAAAAGAACGCCTTTGTCAAGATAGAGAACGACCCGCGTGTCACACGTGTTGGCCGCATCATCCGCAAATACAGCATTGACGAACTGCCTCAGCTCATCAATGTGCTAAAAGGCGATATGAGCATCATCGGCAACCGTCCTCTCCCTCTCTACGAAGCTGAACTGTTGACCAGCGACGACGCCATCGACCGCTTCATGGGTCCTGCGGGACTGACCGGGCTTTGGCAGGTAGAAAAGCGCGGTGATTCCGGTCGTATGTCCGCCGACGAGCGCAAGCAACTGGACATCAAATATGCCAAAGAATTTTCTTTCGCATTAGACATGAAAATACTTTTAAAGACCTTTACGGCATTCATCCAAAAAGAAAACGTATGAAACAAAACAGACATATTCCATTTATCCTTTGCAGCATAACTCTTCTGGCACTGTTTTTACTGCCTTTTAAAACTGCCGCACAAGAAATGTCACGCGAAGACCGCCTTAAAATTTTGCAGGCATTGAAAGAAGGCGACGCCGCCTTGGAAGCAAACACCCTCGGACGGATTGACCAAGACATACCGGAAGAAATCACCTCAATGACACTTCCTCCACTTTCCATTTTTCTGGATGCGGTATTGGAAAATGCAATGGTGAAAAGTGCGCAGTCACAAGTGGCACAACAAGAAAATGCACTTCGGATGGAAAAAAGAAATTGGTGGAACTACATCCGCTTGAACAGCAACTATTCGTATGGGCGATTCAACACCCTGAACCAAAACAGCGACACGTATATAGACTGGTATCAAGTCACTTCCACAGGAACGCGTAGCACTTTTAATGTGGGAGCCAGCCTCAGTGTAGGTTTGGGCGATCTCATCAACCGCCCCCTTAAACTGAAAAATTATCGATACAACATCGAGCAATTGAAATATACACAAGAACAAGTGATGGAAGAACGAAGACTGAAAGTGATGGATGCCTACAATAATGTCACCGCACAGCTGGCCACCATCAAGGCCAAAGCCGAAAACGCCGCTCTATACAATGCGCAGATGAAGATATCGGAGAACAACTTCATTCAGGGAAAGATAGACATCATTGCACTGTCATTGGAACGTGCCCGCCGTTCGGGAGCCGTAACAACCTATGCCGAGGCACGCGTATCTTTGCACAATGCCATCACTTTGCTTGAGATGCTTACCAACGTAAAAATAGTAAAAGAAAAATAAGGTTCAAACAATTATGGATATCGTACAGTTCATTTCACAGTTCTTCTACCGCATACGCTATTGGTTGGTATGGGGCAGTCTTCTTGTAACCGGAGCTGTGATTTACTTCACACAGTTTCTGCCTTTCACCTATACAGTGAACAGCCAGATCTATGCAGGCGTAACCAACGAAACCAATCTTGACGGTAGCAGAGTGGTGAACGTGGGCAGCACCTTTGACAACCTCATAAACATAGCCAAGTCTAAAAGTACCTTGGAGAAAGTATCGTTGCGACTGCTTGCCACCAACTTGGTGCACGGCGAGGAGTGGAATGACAACCAATATATCAAGGCCAAACACTATCGTCAGTTGCTGCGATCAGCCCCGAAAGAAGTATTGTCTCTGGTAGACCGCAATTCCGTAGAAAAAACCACGGAAAATCTGCAAAAATACCGAAAGGAAAACGGTAGGAATTTTGTCTATGGCATGTTCAGCCGCCCCGTACCTTTCTATGGGCAAAATGCGCTTAAATCTATTGACATAAAACGATTGGATAACAGCGACCTGCTAAACATATCTTATACTTGCGAAGACCCGGGAATTGCCCAGCATACGGTAAAACTTGTGGAAGACGAGTTGCTGAAAGCATATGAAATTCTCCGCTTCAGTGCCACCAACAACGTGATAGCCTATTTTGAGGAACAGGTTAGGCTTGCCAAAGAGTTACTCACCAGAGAAGAAGATGATTTGATGAACTATAATGTAGCAAAACAAGTCATCAATTATAATGAACAAACTAAAGCACTTGCCATAACAAAATATCAAGTAGACGACCGTGAAGAATTAACCACACGTACTTATGAGAGCGCTGTGGCACTTCGCCAAATGTTGGAGGATAAAATGGATATACGGGCCAAAATAATCCGTGACAACACAAACTTGCTACAGCAGTTAGAAAAGGTTACCAACTTGAATCAAAAGATCTTGGAAGAAGAAATATTTACATCCGACAAAAATTACAATAACAATAAAAACTTAATCCAAAATAAAGCCGAACTTAAGAAAACGGAACAAGCTATTAGTCATTTATCTGACAATCTTAACGAATATAATTTCACAAAAGAGGGAGTCGGTATTGAAAATATGGTAATAGAATGGCTTTTAGCATGCGTCAATGAGGCAAAGGCAAAGGCAGAGTTGAAAGTTCTTCAAGAACGTAAAAATGATATAACTGACCAATTTCAAACATTTTCTCCCGTAGGCACCCAAGTGAAGCGCAAGGAGCGCGCCGTGGGCATAGCCGAGGATACCTACCGCCAGCAACTTCACGGTCTGTCAGAGGCTCACCTTCGCCTGCAGAATATCAAAATGACCACCGCCAACCTTCAGATCATCGCCCCACCCGATTTTCCACTTGAGGACAATGGGCGCAAACGCATGTTCTACATCATCGTGGCCTTTGTGAGCAGCCTTGTGTTCATCAGTGCCTATTTTCTTATTATAGAGTTGCTGGATCGCACGTTGCGCGACGCCGAACGCAGTCACCGGCTCACAAGACTTCCGGTCATCGCAGCTTTCAACGGCATCAGCAATCTCAAGTTCCGTGGCTTCCTGAAGGCTTGCAACCGGCGTGCGGCAGCCTATTCGTGTCGTCAGCTCAATAATTATCTGGCAGTGGGTCGTCCCACGGTCATCAACCTGCTCAGCATGGAAGAGCGAGAAGGGAAATCTTTCCTCGCCAAATATTTCATTGACTATTGGAGAACAGAAAACCTCAACGTGCGGTTGGTGAAAGCCGGGGTGGACTTCGAGACCAACACGCAGACCTACATACAGGCGCGCCGTTTGTCCGACTTCTGGCAGCTCAATGGTGCGGAACAAGCACCCGATATTATCCTTGTAGAATATCCTGCGGCCTCTGTCGCCACCCTTCCGTTGGCAGTGATAAAGCAGGCTGACTTTAATCTACTGATAGCCAATGCCGCCCGGTTATGGGGCAAGGACGACAACGTTCGCCTAAAGTCCATACGAGAGGCTTTGGATGAAACCCGCATGGCATTGTACCTGAACAACGCCGACCGTGATGTGGTTGAGAGTTTCACTGGTGAACTTCCACCGAGAACTCCGCTTCACAGTTTCTTCACTCGTCTGGCTCAATTGGGTCTGACCTCAAAACGTGCGGCTGTAAAATAAATAAAGCATGTTGACTTCAAACCGAGACATACCCATAGGGACAATCAGTTCCGCCATCGTAGCGGTCGGGTTGTTTACCATAGCCTACCATTGCATGCGTGGTCAGACTATCGGTGCCCTTGCCGTGGCAGGCATTCCGCTTGCCGCATTATGGTTCAGCGTATCGGTCCGCTACCCCATCATCAGCCTTTTCACCTATGGAGCCACAGCATGTTTTTGGGGAGCCATAGCCCGTAGGTTAGAACGCTTCACCAACATCAGCGCACTGCTTGAGGTGACATTGATCTACTTCTTCGCCTGCATGTTGTTTCATGCCCTCACCACACGCGATTTTCAGTGGAAACGGGCGTTCAATCCACTCACGGTTGGCTTTTTTGCATGGTTCGTATACTGTTTCGTCGAACTCATCAACCCCAGCGCACTAACCGAAGCTTGGATAAACTCGCGCAGTTTCTATCCTAATATGGTGCTTTTGGCCATATTCTGCTCCGTATTGTTCACCAAATACAATCACCTGAAGTATTTAGTAAATGGACTGGCCATATTCGTGATAATCACTTTCATCAAGATGATGATACAGAAAGAACTTGGTTTTGACGAATACGAAATCAGGTGGCTGATGGCCGGCAGCTACCGCACCCACCTGCTCTCGTCGGGTACGCGCTATTTCTCCACTTTTTCCGATGCGGGCAACTTTGGGTCAAACATGGGGGGCTTCGCATTGATGTATGCCATTCTGGCGATCTATACCGGTAGCAGGCGATTCAAACTATTCTATTTGTTAGTGTCCGCTCTTGCCATTGTAGGCATGTTCATGTCGGGCACCCGTGGAGCCATGATTGTACCGTTGGGAGGGATGATACTCTTCACCATCATTGCCAAAAACATAAAGATGACAGCCATTGTCGGTGTATGCGCCATCGTCATCTACCTCTTTTTCGCCCACACCTACATAGGCGAGGGCAACCAGTATGTGCGCCGCATGCGCACGGCTTTCAAGCCTTCGGAAGACGCTTCGCTCAACGTGCGACTCGAAAACCAGAAGCTCATAGCTGAATACCTTAAGGACAAACCTTTCGGCGAGGGCATGGGACTGGCCGGTGTGGAGTCGCGGAAATACGGCGAACGCTACATCACCGAAATCCCTGTGGACTCTTACTACGTGAAGATATGGGTGCAGACCGGCATCGTGGGTATACTGTTACACGTGGGCATATTCGTGCTACTCATCCTATGGGGCTGCTATGTCATCATGTTCAAAGTGAAAGACAAAAAGATACGATACATTCTTTCGGGAATGATTTGCTCTCTGTTCGGATTGATGCTGAGCGCCTACGGCAACCAGTTCTTCGGACAGCCCAACACGCAGTTCCTTTTGTTCACTTTCATGGCCTGCATACTTAACGGCTCCTACATAGACCGCGATTTTTCAGAAAGCAGGCAAAAAAAACAATCAGTTAAAACCCTAAAAACAATATCCGTATGATGGACATTTTTTCCATATTCAATCCCGACTGGTGGATGGACGAGAACAACAATGCACTGCAAATTGCCGACGCTGTGCTGTTTCTATTTTTATCTATTCCGGTAATTTATTTGTTTATATGTTCTCTTTTTTCCTTGGGCAAGTATAAGAACCCCTATCCCAAAGCTGCAATAGAACATCGCTTTCTGGTATTGTTCAGTGTATTACGCAATGGCAAAGAAGTGATTGAGTCCATCAACTATTTTTTGGATACGCAAAATTATCCGCGCGAGAAATACGACATAGCCGTGGCTGCAACACAATTGTCCGAAGAGGATTTGATTACCTTACTGCAAATGCCGGTCAACATCGTTGTGCCCGATCGCGAGCAATGTACTAAGGTCTATGCCATCCAGCAGGCCATGGAACGTTATTCTCCGAATGAATACGACATGGTAGTCATCTTCAATTCAGATAACCGCATTGTGCCCAATGCGCTCAATCTGTTCAACAACGCATTTTATTCAGGTTGTGATGCCATTCAAGCGCATCGCATGACGGAGAACCTCACCACCAGCATTGCTATTCTCAATGCCGCCAGTGAGGAAATCAATAACAACCTTTTCCGTAAGGCACATACCCGCATG
Source organism: Bacteroides zoogleoformans (assembly GCF_002998435.1). Classification (NCBI taxonomy): domain Bacteria; kingdom Pseudomonadati; phylum Bacteroidota; class Bacteroidia; order Bacteroidales; family Bacteroidaceae; genus Bacteroides; species Bacteroides zoogleoformans. The sequence goes on from NZ_CP027231.1 coordinate 694,049, forward strand.
GGATTCTCTTCCGCACTGATCGGTTCGGCCATGGCATTCGAATTCCAGATGTTTCATGGAATTGCGCCCACCCTATCCGGTTCGGACTTGACAAAATCCATGGAAACGGCCCTGCTAAAGCAAAACATCTATACCGAATACATGGAAGAAGTAGTGTGTTACAGCAAGAAAGAAGATAATGCCGATAGTTATGAGGCACGCAGGCAGGAATGGATCGAGACTCAATACAGCACTACTTTCCATGCCATAAAGAAGCTTCCTTTGGCCATGCTGAAAGGAGAGTGGGATTATGTAAACAAGCTGTTCCAATGGTTGCTTCCTTCGCGCTTCCTGCTCATTGCCCTTATTACTTTCTGTACCTTCATCGTGACCATACTCGATTGGACTATAAGCCTAAAATGGTATATGCTGTTAGCTTGCATCACATTGACATTTATCATGGCCTTGCCAGAAGGTGAAATAGCCCGGCGCTTCAAAAATGCTTTCTGGGCATTACCTGTCCTTATTTTTGCCTCTCTATTCAGTCACATTAAACAGTTTAAGAAGAAAAAAAATAATAATAACGTTTCAGCAGATACAAAAACTGAAAAAAAATGAGAATAGCCATTGAAGCACAGCGCATCTTCCGATGCGACAAGCATGGGATGGACTTTGTTATTTTAGAGGTTCTGAAGGAGCTTCAAAGCCGAAAAGGTGACAATGAATATTTTGTGTTTGTTGCACCTGGCGAAGACCGTTGCCTGCACGAATCGGCCAATCTTCATATCATCGAATTGAAATGTCCCATCTATCCACTATGGGAACAGATAGCTTTGCCCTTAGCCGTCAGACGTTTAAAGGTCGACATGCTACATTGCACCTCCAACACAGCACCATTGTATTCGGACGTACCCATTGTACTGACACTTCATGACATCATTTTTTTGGATAAAGAGAAGCCTGGAGGGATGTCACGTTATCAACAATTAGGTCGGTACTACCGTCGTTGGAATGTTCCGAAAATTGTAGGGCGTTGCCGTCACGTCATTACAGTGTCTGAAACGGAGTGTAGCAATATTTTAAAAGAATTCCCCATGTTGGAAAACCGTCTCAGTGTGGCATATAACGGATACAGCAATCAGTACCGCACATTGTCGAAAGACGAGACGGTTTCCGTCACCCGCAAATACATAGCGGAAGACGAATACCTTCTGTTTCTGGGAAACACCGATCCGCGCAAGAACACAAGGGGCGTATTACGCTCCTACCATGAATATCTGAATCGGTCGCAAAGAAAAATGAAACTTATTGTAACCGGAACGGAACAGGCTTACGTAGAAAGCATGTTAATCGATATGGGCATTGACAGTTGTGCGCCCAATATCATTTATACGGGTTATGTGCCCGGTGAAGATTTACCGGCCCTATATAACGGTGCCTTCACCTTTCTTTTTCCTTCAATCAAGGAAGGATTCGGCATTCCCATACTCGAAGCTATGGCATGCGGCACGCCGGTTATCACAGGAAACGCCTCTGCCATGCCCGAAGTGGCAGGGCCGGGTGCCATTCTCGTCAATCCGCAGAAACCGCAAGAGATAACAGACGCATTGCTGCGCTTGGAAACCGATAACCTCTTCTACAAGCAACAAGTACATTACGGTTTGAAACGCGTGGAGCAATTTTCTTGGAAAAACACAGCTGAAGAGTATGTAAAAATTTATAATGATATATTAGTAAAATAGCAACAAACTTGTATGAGATAATCATGTGTGCATACTTTAACTTCAAAAGGCTATGAAAGACTTCATCATTACCAGCCTGCAATCGTGGGACATTGAGATAGGAAGCACCATTAAAAACACCGCTTTGGAGATTTCAAAGCAGAATCGAGTGATCTACGTCAGCACACCGCTTGACATTACCTCTCGCTTGAAAGGCGACAAGCAATCAGCCGCTTATCGTCACCGGATGAAGGTGCTTAAAGGAGAAACATCCGTCTTGCGGAGAATCAATGAAAACATGTGGATATTGGATTGTCCCTTTACGCTACTTCCCGTGGGACAGCTCCCTACTCCGTTGTTCAATCTCTTCAACCGGATGAACAACAGAAAGCTGGGACACTGGATAGTGAAGATGGCCGACGAATTGGGATTTAAAGACTATATCCACCTGATTGACACCGATATTTTCCGCAGCCGCTATCTGAAAGAGTACATCCACCCCACCATCAGTATCTATTACCGGCGCGACTATGTCATCGGCGAAAGCTATTGGCACAAACATGGTGCACGGTCGGAATACGCATTGGCGGCATCCGCCGACATTGTATTGGCCAATTCCACCAATTTTGCAACCGAGCTGCAAGCCTATAACCCCAAAACCTACCCGATTGAAACCGGTGTAAACCTGTCTCTCTACGATGCCTCTAAAAGATATGAAACGCCGGAAGACATAAAAAACATCCCCCATCCCATCATCGGATACTTGGGTACCGTGAACAGTACACGCCTGGACGGAGACTTACTCCTGACTTTGGCCAAGCAACGCCCTCAATACAGTTTTGTGTTCACCGGCCCCGAAGATGCAGGTTTTCAAGCGCACCCCATCCACCATGTGCCTAACGTGTATTTTCTCGGGAAGAAAACGGTGGACGAACTGCCGGCCTATTTACGTGCCTACGATGTGTGCATCAATCCGCAAATGGTCAACCCGATAACTGATGGTAATTACCCTTTGAAGATTGACGAGTATCTGGCTATGGGCAAACCCACAGTAGCTACCGCCACCCATACCATGCGCGATGTCTTCGCAACCCACACGCATCTTGCCGGTAATCAAGAGGAGTGGCAGGCTGCCATCGATACCGCCGTGAAAGAAATCGGCAACAAACAGCTGGAACAGAAACGCGTGGCCTTTGCCGAGACGCATAGCTGGGGGCACAGCGTACAGAAAATTTATGGAATCATCAAAGACTATCAGGAGGAGAAAAAATGAACTATCGCAACATAAACGACCTGAACGAAATCATTCTGAAGCGGCTCTACATCCTGCCGCGCGATTTCGACCTCATTGTGGGCATTCCGCGCAGCGGCATGTTTCCAGCCAATCTGCTGGCACTTTACCTGAACCGTCCAGTAACAGATTTAGATTCTTTCCGGAACGGCCATATTTATAAGTCGGGAGAACGTGGCCGTTTTTTCGACATGCATCAATTCAAAAAAATTTTAATAGTAGACGACAGTCTGGCAACCGGATCGGCCCTGAATAAATGCAAGGAGTTGCTGAAAGAGCTGCAAGGAGACTTTGATATCAGCTACTGTGTGGTATATGCTGCTCCGGAGAAGACAAATATGGTGGATTACTATTTCGAGGCAGTTCCTCTTCCGCGCTATTTTCAGTGGAACATCATGAATCATACCGGCATCAGGAAAGCTTGTTTCGATATTGACGGTGTGTTGTGCGTAAACCCCACTCCAGAAGAAAACGATGACGGCGAGCGCTACCGTCATTTCCTGCTCCATGCCAAGCCCCTATTCATTCCCGGCGCTCCCATCGGCACATTGGTAACTTCACGGTTAGAGAAATATCGCCCCGAAACGGAAACATGGCTGTCCAAGCACCATGTGAAATACAACAAACTTCTGATGCTCGACTTACCCGACATGGCCACTCGCCAACGCACCAATTGCCACGCCGCATTCAAAGCTGAAGAGTTTGCTTCGTCTATAGACTATATGCTGTTTGTAGAAAGCAACCTCCGACAAGCTATTGAAATAAACCGTATCACCAAGAAACCGGTGCTCTGCACTGAGAATTTCCAAATGATTTACAATTCCAAGTCATTGATATACAACCTAAAGTCGGGACAAAGCCTACCCCGGCTGCGCAACTTTCTTTTAGATATCCGCAATTACATCCGGCGAACGATGAGAAAGGAATAGGATAACAGATCGAAAATAAGCTCGGCAGGTGCCAATAAAACTTTAAAAAGAAGATCAAAACAATCTCTTAATGTTTAAAATGCACCCACCTCCTGATCCTCTTTTTCACTTGCAAGGCCTTTCCTAAAGTCACTACACCGTATTTCAGTGTCATGGGCAGGGAAAAAAAGGTGCGAAGAAAAAGGTATTTGGCTGTCCGTTTTCCTCCGTGCAGGCGAGTGGGAGAGGCAAAATGTGCCGACAAAATCTGCCGTATCAGCTCTTTCCTCAATGCAGTAGATAGCAGATGCGAGTCTGCGATGCGATAGGCATGGTAGAGACTCATCTCCATGATGTCCACCAACAGACTGCAATAGAATGTCTCAGCAGTGAGGGGACTGATATAATTACTCTTCAACTGCTGTATCTCAACGTATTGGCGCGCTATTTTCTCCGTATATCCCCGTGAGGCCGAGAGACCGGACACGGATTCGGGATTGTAAGTGTAGTACAGCGTAGAATCGGGAATGAGGTGGCAGGAACGGGCATTCAGGATGACTTGATAGGTGAACCATGGGTCTTCATTGCAGTGTCCAGGTTGGCAGCGTATGTTATGTTTTTTCAGGAAGTCAAGCCGATAGAGTTTATTCCACGAGGCCACAAACAGCTCTTTGCCCTCTCCGTAACGATAGCGCGCCACAGGATAGGTGCCACCTTCTACCAGTGTGTCTTCATAGCGGCAACCTTTGTAGGTCTTTCCGTTCATGTCCACACGCACAAACGAGGCGGCCACGAAGTCCACCGGATGGTTCTGCATTTGGTTGTAAAGAATTTCTATGCATTCAGGCACAATCACGTCGTCGCAATCCATCGTGAAGAGATACACACCCTGCGCATGGTCCAAAATGGTGTTCCGGGCCACGGCTATACCCCGGTTGCGTTGCTGGTCGATGATGTGTACGGCTCTGCCGCGCGGATGCCCGGCCACCACACGACGCACGATATCCATGCTGTTTCCTTTGTCATCTACAAAAAGATATTCAATGTTCGGATAGGTTTGGTTCAAGGCAGACAGCAGGGTGCGTTCTATCAAGTCTACGGCATTGTATACAGGTATTCCGAAAGATATCAAAGGATAGTTGTTCTGATCCATTTTCATAGGGTAATTACGCTTCCAATATTGAAAACACAAAGATAGGTTTTTTGAGCGAAAAACGGCATTCTTTAGTACAAAAACAAAGGAGTGGGGGTCTATAAAGACAAGGCAAGACAAGGCTGGTTCTCCACTTTCAGACACTGATGCCGCTGTAACACAAATTCATCTCTTCATCCCTTGACGAGTGAGGAGGAGAATTATTATAAATCCTTATTCAGGAGTCACATTAAAAGGTAAAAATTCTTTCTCCGCACGACAAATAGATAGAATCTCATTAAAAATATCTATCTTTGCATCAGGATACTTTCAAAGTATCAGGAAATGACAAACCAAGCACTCGGATAATCCTATGCCTGAAGCCTCGCGACTAAAAAAATCATTGCTCAATGCCCGGGTCAACCTCATCTTCTACTTTTTGAATCTGGCTTTGTCTTTCTTCTCAAGAAAGATTTTTCTGGATACGCTGGGAGCCGATTTCATGGGACTGATAGGCACCATGAACAACCTGCTGGGTTTCCTTAACCTTGCCGAACTGGGCATCAGCACCGCGATAGGCTATGTGCTGTACAAACCACTTTTTGAACACAACGAGCCTAAAATCAATGAAATAATCTCCGTATTCGGATTCATATACCGCCGCATCGGATTCATCATTCTAAGCGCAGGCTGTGTGCTTGCGTGCTTCATGCCACTTATCTTCCCCAACAATGTATTCGACTTGGAGAGTGTCTATTTTGCTTTCTTTTCATACCTCACCACCTCGCTGATAGGCTATTTTGCCAACTATAAACAAACGTTGTTGGGAGCAGACCAAAGAAATTATGTGGTGACAGCTTATTACCAAAGTGCCATAATTGTGAAAACACTCTTGCAAATGGCATTGGTGTATTATACAGGCAATTATTACTTATGGATAAGCATGGAACTTCTGTTGGGAGTCACCTACTCCATCATTCTGAATTGGAAAGTGAATCAAGTATATCCTTGGTTACGAAGTGAAATAAAGCAAGGAAAGCTCCTTTTCAAGAAATATCCGGAGGTGATAAAATATACCAAGCAACTGTTTGTACACAAAATAGGCGGCTTCGTACAGTTTCAAACCACTCCTTTTTTAGTGTACGCCTTCGTCTCATTGAAAACAGTGGCCTACTATGGCAACTATACGCTCATCATTGATAAAATCAGCATCTTCATCAGCAACCTGCTGGGAAGCACCAATGCCGGTGTGGGAAACCTTATTGCAGAAGGCAACCCTAAACGCATCTTACAGGTTTTCTGGGAACTGATGGGAATACGTTTTTTGATAGCCGGGACGATTTCGTTCGCTCTGCTCCAACTGACCGACGCCTTTATCTCACTGTGGTTAGGAAATGAATATATCATATCAAGACATATATTATACCTGATAATCCTGAACTCCTTCATCGGCTATACGCGCGGCGCCACAGACCAGTTTATCTACGGATATGGATTGTTTCAAGACACATGGGCACCTGTCGCAGAGGTAAGCATCAATTTGATTGTAGCCATCGTAAGCGGCTACTTTTGGGGATTGCCAGGAATATTGATGGGCAATATCACCAGCCTGCTGCTGATTATCGTTTTGTGGAAACCTTATTTTCTTTACTCGAAAGGCTTCAAAATGCCTATTGTACATTATTGGATAGGCTACATCAAACATTTGATAATCATATCGCTGCCAGCCATAGCGTGCTATTTTCTCTTGCCAAGCAGTAGCTTTACTCCCGAAAAATCATTTGCGCATTGGATTATCTACGGAGCGGCGATAAGCTCCGCCTACGGGATTATGACCTATGCCCTGCTCTTTTTCCTGACCCCAGGCATACGTGCGTTTACTTACAGAGCCATAAAAAGAAAGCGTTAGTGACCCTTATCTTTCAATCGATTGAAAACTTCTTCCCATTTATCCGCAACATTCTGTATGTCAAAGCATTTTACATACCGAGCGCATGCCTTGGACATGCTTGAACGCAGTTCCTCGTCTGCCATCAATACTTCCAGCTTCCGGGCAAACTGTTTGCGTGAGAAAGGCGGAACCAGCATACCGGTCTTCCCGTCTTCTATGATATCCGTCACAGAGGCAAACGACTCGAAAGCCACCGGAATAGTTCCAAACGTCATGGCCTCGGTCAGCACCATTCCCCATCCCTCAAAATCACTTGTCAGGCACAAAATACTTGCATTCCGATAGAACGACTCGGGATCTTGCCAACCGGTAAAGATAATCCGCTCCATCCTCAAAGCTTTCTTCTCCAAGTCTTCTCTGATAGGGCCATCACCCACAATAACCAATTCCCAGTCCGGAAACTTTCTATATACACACCTCCAAATATCTATGAGACGGCCGACTCGCTTTTGATACCATTCTATACGTCCGACATACAACAGTTGCTTCTTTTTTGAATATCCTGTCTCCTTTTGGACCGGGTATGTATTCGGATTGGGAACGGCAATCACACGCTCCAAATTCTTTGAACAAATTTGCTTCAAGTCCGGAATGAACTTAAGCGAAAGCAGACAAAGCAAATCTGTATAAGCAAAAATATTCTTATAATCAGCTTTTAATGTCCGTTTAAAATTATACTTTATGAAAGGCGCCTTTATGATACGGGCTCCCCTTCTGAGTTTTCCCATCAAGGTGTTTTTACCCTTTTTCCACATTATAAGCTCGAACAAATGGTTATAAATGCCAAGAGGATATTGATGAATCACCGATATGGTATGTACCCCGCAAATATCTTTAGAGTAATGGCATAATTTGTTATAAGCCAACGGATCCTGATTTATGACTATATCGATATGATGCTCATGTAGAAAATCGCGATAAAACAATCCATTTTTTTCTGTTTCCTGAATAGAGTTAGGGAAAAAATGCAATGGGGTAGGATAAGCGTAATCCATGCGGGTTTCATCCCGCACATTGTGCAGGCAAAGCACATGATGCCCTCGCCTCAGAAATTCGCGGGATAAGAGGTCGCTCACTCTTTCAATTCCTCCTCTTTGGGGATGGAACATAACGGGATGTAAAAACAATATATTCATGATACCCTCCTCTATTTCCCTCCAAACCTTTTTTTAAATTTTATACCCGACAAAAAAAGCATCCATACATCAAAAACAGATATACTTATATTGCAAAGCAAGAACTTACCCAACACATCTGCCTTATATTGCGGAAAGAAATGCTTCTTTATCCATTCCTTATCCGATGAAAGTACTCGGCGTAAAAAAGCGATGCGTTCCCTATGGATATAATCATTCTCCGCCTTATATATGGCCAAAACTACTTTGTGAAAAAAAATGGTCAATGAACTCCATGTCTTATTCAGAGAATCATCCTCCAAATCAAACTTCTTTTGATACGTATGTACTCGTTTTAGATAATTGGAAAAAGCCGCATATTCCGCATCAAAACTATTTATCCGCACAGACAACGCATCAGTAGAATATCCTACTCTATATATGTAGTTATTATAATCACGGATAAGCATAAAATCAGCATAAAGAAGATAGTCTAACAAAAACAACATATCCTCCAAACCCGAAACGAAAGGAATAAAACTTATTTTATGCTGTTTAATGATTCGGTTATCATAGAGCTTATTACCGGCATAGGTAACGTATTTATCTATCAAATCTGTCAATATAAGAAAGACTTTCTCTGACGTAATTTCCTTTTCGGGCACATGAAGTATTTGAAAATCCTTATTCGGTAAATATCGTTCAAGCGAGCCTGCAATGACTCCCATCAACGTTTTATCAGAAGGCAATGAATCGTATAAGTCTTTCAGGTAGTTCTTTTTCACATAATCATCAGAATCGACAAACGTCACATATCGTCCATAAGCATTTATCAGGCCTATATTCCGGGCGCAACTCAAACCGGCATTCTCCTGATGAAACACCCGTATTCTTTTATCTTTCCGGGCATATTCCTCGCATATTTCTCCACAATTATCAGGACTTCCATCGTCTATCAGCAACAATTCAAAATCGGTGAATGTCTGCACAAGAATACTTTCAACACATTGTGATAAGTGCTTCTCTACTTTATAAACGGGTACTATTACTGATATTCGGGGAATATTATTCATTTTTCTTTATTTTATGTGTAAAAGCCTTTTTACTTTTATAGGTAAAACTAATAAATAATAGGAGAACTTCACAAAAAACTTAAAATATAAATATCCCAAATGAATAGGAAAAGCATAATGTAAATTACGTAAAAATAAACTCAAATGTAGATGAAAACAAAGAAAAGCCTTTAAATTCGATATGTATCTCCGTTGTCGAAAAGATTGATAGCTTTTATAACGGAAAGATTCATCTTTCGTAAAATATAGAATACGATCAAAATATTTTGCTTTTGTTTCTTCAAATGTTACATATACATATTTATTTCTCATCAACTTGGCATCAGACAAAATATAATTATACATCAAGTCAACAATAAAGACTCTGCATTGCAAATTCCACAACGAAGGGTTTCCTGTTATGGAATTGGAATGAGTATAATAATAGTAGGTCGTTTTATTACAAAAGTAAGCAGAACCGGCTTTACAAGCCAATTGAAAAGTCCATAAATCATCTTCATGCACAATTCCTTCCTTAAAAAAAAGTTCTTCAGAAAGAAGAAAATTTCTGTTTACTAGAATATTACATGCCATTCTTGGCCAAAGAAACATTGAGTAAGATGACAATATTTCCTCATTTGAATGGAGTCCTCTTTTCCCCATCTTATGAGAATGAAGAGAACGTGACTGGCCGGTTATCTCATAATCACCAAGCACAAAATCATATTTCTTAGTTTGTAGCTCCAAAGATAGAATAGCCAAACTATCTAAAGGCAAATAATCATCACTATCCAAAAAAAATAAATAATCACCTGTTGCGGCATGTATTGCTAAATTTCTTGTTGCAGATAATCCTTTATTCTTTTCATTAGCTCTAAAAAGGACATCTTTTCCACGCGGATGTGCTTTCACCACCCTCTCCGCTATCTCCATCGAGTCATCTGGTGTGCAATCATTCACCAAAATCACCTCCAAATCTTGCCAGGTCTGGTTCAAGACGGAGAGTAAACAACGTTCTATGTATTTGGAAACGTTGTAAACGGGGATGATGACGGACACTTTCATAATTTCACCTCTCTATTTTCTACAAACTCTTCCCACCACGTGACAAGCGTCAACAGATTGAAATATTGCAATGCCTTGTTTTGACGATGCCAGAACCAACTATTTTCCTGCCCTACCTCGCGGTCATAGCCAGTAAGAAACTTCTCCACCACGTCTTGACGAAGGAATGTACAGTATATACCGGAAGAGAGAATGAACTCCTTGAAGCGGGCACGTTGCGCATTGTCACGGAAGAACAGGGGCATGGGAGCAAAACCTCCCTGCTTTTTACACGAGGTGACGGCTTCGGGTAGCAAAGGCTTGTAGTGATGCTTCAGCAGGAATTTCGACGTGCAACGCCCACGGGCAATATCCGTCACGCTATCGCCCTTGCACTTCAACTCCACCGGCAAGTTTTGCAAGAAGCGGTAGAGTTTCAAGTCCATAAAAGGAAATGTCAGGTTGTTATGAAACATACGAGCCATGCGAGAGGCTTTGAATAGGATGATGCGATCGATGACAATCTCCAAGTCAGAAACTCTTGCATGTTGCGTGTAAAGATGTCTAAAACTGCGAAGGTCCGACCGGGGGGGGGCTGCCGGATGAAAATCAGAAGGACGGTACATAAAGGTACGCAATGCCGAGTTAGAAAATCCGAAACGCTCGCCCTCCAAAATGTGGACTATCTTGTCCAGATGGAAACGGATGCGCGAAAACTTGCCTCCGGTATCGAAAAACTCGCATTCCAGCAAGCGCCCCACTCCCTTCATCAATGGGAGCAACCCTGCACGTGCGGCAAGATAGTGCAACGCCACTTCACGACCGGAAGTTCCGAAATACTGATCGTTGCCATCGCCGCCCAGAATGACGTCGGGCTTGTCATCGCCTATCATGCGCATGGCGCAATAGTTCACCATCAGCCCGCCTTCAACAAAAGGTTCGCCTAGAAAACGAACGATATCGGGCAATGCACGGATTTCCGTACCGTCAATCTCGTACTCATGGTGCCGAGTACCAAAAGTCTCGGACATCAAACGGGCCATGGGGAGCTCCGTCCACGCATCGCCTTTGAATCCCACTGAATAGGAGTCGATCTGTCCATCGTAGATGCTGCGCAGAGCAGCAAGGTTGGAACCGGAATCATAGCCTCCGCTTAAAAGCACACCCACACGGCGACTGTCTCCAATGCGTCTTCTAATGGCCTCTACATGCAGTTCTCCATACCGTTTAGAAAGAGCTTCCACATCCGAATCCCTGTCCCAGACAACTTTATAGTCAGTGGAAAAGGGCGAACCCGCATTCAGAATGCCGATTCTTTCCTTCACTTTTTCATACAGAGAAGGAAAAGAATGTTTCAGCATCTCCAAAGTGGGAAAAGAGTCGTTTATGTTTTGGTTGTATTTAACTTGTATTATAAAAGATCTTATAACTCCTGCCTCTGTCATCAGGCAGATTTTCTCACCTGCAGGCAAAGAATACATCTCATACCAACAGCTTTTTCCGTATCCCAAAATGCCTCGCTGAAGAAAGCCTATCAATGCGGCATCGTCATAAGATAGGTATTTCCTGGTATTCATCCTCCTCCGCTTTTCCAATTCCTGCCAGGAAGAGGAGAAGCTTCCATCAGCCATGCAGTATATAGGATAATGCGTGCCATGATGATCACGTACCACTCCACACTCGTTTTCAGAGTAGTAAACGATTGTAAATGAACCGTCCAAGAGGGAAAAAGCCGACCTTTGATCGCGCAGAAAAGCATCAGCGACAAGCTTGGCATTGGTGTCATCGGGGGTTGCCTGAAGTGTATCCCGATTATACAGCGTGCCATAGAAGAAAACCCGCAGATTGCAGCTCTCAAAGGAAGATTCCGGTTCTTCACCCTCTAAAAGGATAGTGCGCCAATTTTCTAATGTAATTTTTCCGTATATCATAATTCTCAATATACAAGTTTATTCTTCATTTCCCTATCACTCCATGTTTGGTATGGATAAAACTCTTGTTGGCTCCACGCAGTTTAAAGAGATTTCCCACCATCAGCCAGAAAGTATGGGGTAACTTCTGAAGAGCCATGCCCAGACGGCTGGTGCACAGCCTGCGAGGAACAGCCAGCAACAGTGCCACAAGCAGCAACGTCAGCAACAGCCACCATTTCATCCCCCATTGCCAACTGTAAAAGGTGACAAGTACAGACAAAAGAAATGTGAAGCCCAACAGCAACAAGCGGGGGATGGAAAGCTGCTGGAAGAATTTGTCACAGAAATCCCAGTTGCGGTCGATGATAGCTTTGCCCAAATGGCCTGAAAACTTCCGGCAATAGTGCCATTGCGCCGAAAGCCAACGACGGCGCTGACGGGAAAAGTCATCGACGTTTTGAATCTTTTCATCGAACACAAACGTGTCAGGCAAATAGTGAAAACGCTTACCTCTATAGAGCAAAGTCAGCTCCAGCTCACGATCGAAACCACCCACCGCCTTAATACGAGTCATGGTGTCGCAAAATAAGTCGTAACGAAAAGCCATACCCGACCCTATCAGGGCTGCGGAGAGTCCCAGATTGGCGTGTCCGAGACGAAAGATGGAGTTATTTATCTCTTCACTGATGGCATCCAGAAAAGCCATGTCGCTGTTCAGGTTCTTGGCAATGCGATGCGTCTGCACCACCTCCACCTGCGGTTGGGCAAAGAGATCGTTGATGTCACTCAAATAGTTATAGGGGATTACATTATCGGCATCGAGCACGAGAGCAATGTCATATTCGTTGCCAATGGCAGCCATACCGGTATTCAAAGCTTTGGACTTGGTGCTATGCTCGAAATTGACTTCAATCAAACGAATGGGCATCGAGGCGAGGGAAGCATTGGTTTCGGGCTGCATGCGATCGGAAATGACCACGATATCGAAACTCTCAGGGGGATAATCTTGCTCCAAACAGGAATGAACACATTCGTGTATCACTGCGTCTTCGCGATAAGCGGGAATGAGGATGGCAAAACGCTTCCACAGCGACGCTTTGGAAGATAAAGGAAAGGAGCGACGACAAGAAGCCACGCTGTAGACTAATAAATACAATACGTTTATTCCAAAAACTATGTATAGAAACCAATCTATTATATGCAGAATGTATGCCAAATTATATACAAATTAAACTGTTCAGAGGAAATTAAAAACCCTTGTCTATATATTAGGAAACAAATATAGGGAAAAGAATGCAAACACCACTCAAACATTCAAAGAAACTTCATGTATATAATAAAAAACGAGAAAATTCTCACGAACTCCTCGCCACTATAAGAAAAGCCTTAAAGGCTTTTCTTTTTTATTACATCAAAAAATGTTACCTAAAATCAATCTTTCTTTTTACCTAAAAACAAACTATACAACCTATTCAAAAAAACAAAAGTCACTTTCTCTTTACCTTAACTAATTACCTGTTACAAAACTAAAAATCATTACTTACAAATTTTAAAACAATACAGTTTCCCAACTGCATTGCAAAAGTAAGATTATTTTTCGTGTGCGGAAACGACAAACATGCTTTTCATTCATTTTATAACATTGTTTTACGCATAAATATCACTATTTACACTTATAAACATTTTCAGTAAAAAAAGCAACTCTCTCTCATCAAAAAACGAACCACCGAAATGCCGAAGCACTTCGATGGTCGCCTCCCTTTAAACACCTTTAAACAAAATGATTCTCATTCAATCACGGAAACCCTGTATCTCCGGATTATTTTCTTGCTTCGGCAATATATCCCAGCGCTTCCCTGCATTTTTCCGTAACATAAGTCCAATCTTCGGCTGCCACCTTTTCGTTCGGGAAAAGTTTGGAACCCATACCTACACAAAACACACCGGCCTTCACCCATGAAGTGAGATTTTCCCGCGTGGGTTCCACACCACCGGTCACCATCAGCTTGCTCCATGGCATCGGAGCCAGCAGTCCCTTCACCAGTTTGGCGCCGAGCACATCGCCGGGGAATATCTTGCAAACATCGCAGCCCACTTCTTGAGCAAATCCCACCTCAGACACGCTGCCGCATCCCGGAGTGTACGCCACCAGACGACGGTTGCATACTTTAGCAATCTCCGGATTAAACAGCGGGCCTACCACAAAACATGCCCCCAATTGCAAATACAGGGCTGCCGTTGCAGGATCGACGATGGACCCGACGCCCATAGCCATTTCGGGACATTCTTTTGCCGCGAACTTAACAACTTCCGCAAAGACTTCGTGTGCAAAGTCACCGCGATTGGTAAACTCGAAAGCGCGAACACCGCCATCATAGCAGGCTTTCACCACTTTCTTTGCTACTTCCGCATCTTTATGATAGAAAACGGGCACCATTCCGGTAGAGCCGATTTTATTCAATACGGCTATTTTGTCAAATTTTGCCATCTTATTTATATTTTTAAGGATTATCTTTGCACGCGTCCACTTGCATCTCCATCCGCCAATGCCTCTACTTCCTCAATAGAAACAAGATTGAAGTCTCCGTTGACGGTATGTTTCAAGGCCGAAGCAGCTACGGCGAATTCAAGAGCCGCACCTTGATCGGCTTTCGTCAGCAGGCCGTGGATGATGCCGCCGGAGAAAGAATCGCCACCGCCTACACGGTCGATAATCGGATTGATATCATAACGTTTCGATTCATAAAAGTTTTCTCCATTGTATATCATGGCCTTCCAACCGTTGTGCGTGGCCGAGAACGATTCTCGTAAGGTGGAAATGACGTACTTAAAACCAAATTCCTTAGCCATTGCCTTGAAGATTCCTTTGTAACCTTCGGCATCGGTTTTACCGCCTTCCACATCAGCATCGGGTTTGAAGCCGAGACAGAGTTCGGCGTCTTCTTCGTTGCCGATACAAACATCGACATATTGCATCAATGGTTTCATGATGGACTGTGCTTTTTCTTTCGTCCAGAGTTTCTTACGGAAATTGAGGTCGACAGATACCATGACGCCATGACGCTTGGCAGCTTCGCAAGCCAGACGGGTCAGTTCGGCAGCCTTATCGGAAATGGCAGGTGTGATGCCTGACCAATGAAACCAATCGGCCCCTTCCATAATGGCATCGAAATCAAAATCCGTCGGCACAGCTTCGGCGATAGCAGAGTGAGCACGGTCGTATATCACCTTGCTGGGACGCATAGAGGCTCCGGTTTCAAGATAATAGATACCCACACGGTCACCGCCGCGCGCAATAAAGTCCGTCCTCACGCCATACTTGCGCAATGCATTCACGGCCGACTGACCGATTTCATGCTTCGGCAACTTGGTTACAAAATAAGCGTCATGTCCGTAGTTGGCACAGCTGACAGCCACATTGGCTTCGCCACCGCCATATACTACATCAAAAGAATCGGACTGCACGAAACGAGTATTTCCCGGTGTGGACAGTCTCAGCATGATTTCACCCAATGTAACTACTTTCTTTCCCATAATCTTTTTATGTTTTTATTTTAATATGAATTTATTTCATTTCCTTCCAGATTATCATTTCAGAGCCGTATAACAGCTTAAAGCACTGTAAACATGAAGAATAAACTAAAACATATACCTGCTGTACATACTCTTCGTGTGCGAGCACAAAGATACAACAATTTTTGAAATACAAAAAATTATCATATATTTGTCTCCAGAAGTTACGAAAAGAGTGTAATTTATTGGAACTGAGCGTAGGTTAATTGCTCATGATAGTAATAGGTTACGATTTAGTTAGTTATCTACTGCATCATCCTTCTGCGCGTTGCGTAACCTTCAAAGAACTCTTCGTATGCAAAAGTAACAATAAAACGGGAGATTTTGAAATGAATCTCCCTAATTTTTTCTTCTCATACAAGTTTTTCCGTAAAAGCGGTTTTGTCCGTCGGCACACCATCGCCCAAAAGGATTTTGGTCGAACGTATGCCGACTACGCATAAGCGGAGAAAAGGGCTTTGCCTCACGCCTAAACAACAGTTTAGACTAATGATGCAAGGCCCATTTCTTTTGTGCTTATGCCAAAGAGGTGCTTTTACGGGTTTCTGACGATTTTTCTTTTTCCACTGTTCCTTTGAGCCGTAAGCGGAAAGCCGTGTCTGACCGCCCGATCCATAAATGGAACAAGCCGTCACACACGGCAGGCAAACCGGGAAGAATGATTTTATCCGTCCGACCGTACACGCTCGGCCAGACATATAAAATCATACTTCCTTGCCGGTGGTTTGCCCGGTTTCACGCCTCCGGCTATGTCCCTTTTCCTTTTGGCGTTTTCCCTTTTTTACGGATTTCTCTTTTGAAGTTTTCCTGTCCAATCTGCCTCCACTTCCGTTTACCTCCATTTTCGCGTCTTTCAGTGAGCCGCATCAGATAGTCATTTCCGTTCTGGGCGCAAAGGTAATTCCGGGATTGGACGGGAATGCAAGGTCAAGCCTCCTGTTTTCGGAAAAAATCTCCAGCCCTGCGGGTAGTATTTTTCCCGAAAAACCTTGCATTCCCTAATCCCTACCTTTTCAAGCACCCGAAACGAAAACGACCGATGCGACAGAAAGACGCATAAAAAAAATGTCGGATAAACGAGAGGCAGATAAGATAGTTTGAAACTCAACTCCCTCAGCTCTTGAATCCGCATTAAAAAACAAAAAAATCAAAAACAGCGAAGATATGACGGCAACGGCAAATTTCAGACAAATGGCGCAGTACATAGGGCTTGCGATATGCGGCTTGATGGTACGCACCGCCTTCGGGATGTTCGGCATCTTTTGGGGCATTATTAGAGAGATTGTAAACGGAGTGTTCCGAGTGGCGATAGGTGTAATCGTGGCTATCCTTTCCACTATTGCCTTCTTCGGCTTCATCCTTTGGTTATTCACCCTTTAACCCCTACTGACATGGCAAAGAGAAGCAGCAAAACGGCAGCGCAGCAGTGCAGATACTACGAGGTGGACAACATCTTCGTGTACATGGTGGAAACGTACATCAACGGCAACATATCCGTGTTCCGTGAACTCTACCGAGAACTGAACAAGGACGCACGGAGGGACTTTACAGACTTCCTTCTGAGCGAGGTAGAGCCGACCTATTGGAGAGAAATACTGAAACAGACAATCTAAAAAAGACAGCGATATGAAAGGAACAGAACATTTCAAGAGAACGATACAGATGTATCTGGAGCAGCGTGCAGCGGAAGATACGCTCTTTGCGAGGAACTACCGCAACCCTGCCAAGAACATAGACGATTGTGTCACCTACATTCTCAACTACGTGCAGCGGAGCGGTTGCAACGGCTTCACGGACGGGGAGATATTCGGGCAAGCCGTCCACTACTATGACGAGAACGAGATAGAGGTAGGCAAGCCCATTCAGTGCCAAGTGGCGGTGAACCACGTTGTGGAACTCACGGCAGAGGAAAAGGCGGAAGCACGGCAGAACGCAGTCCGCAGATACCAAGAGGAGGAACTCCGCAAGTTGCAGAACCGCAGCAAGCCGAGAACCGCCACCAAAGCGACCGCACAAGAAGTACAACAACCCAACCTATTCAATTTCTGATTATGAAACCGAGAACACCCATACAGCAGGAAGTCGCACGATTGAGCGAGCGACTGCCGAAATTGACCGCCACACAGAGGGCTTACGCTTTCCGCCATTGCTTCAAACATTACGCCATCAAGAGGGCGGACGGCACGAACATCTGCACCGAGTGCGGACATTCGTGGAGGAGTGAACACAACCTTGCGGACACCGTTTGCGGATGCACCTGCCCGCATTGCGGCATGGAGTTGGAAGCGTTGCGCACCCGAAAGAGCGTGTTCAGCGAGAACGAGTATTTCTGCATCATCACCACCTGCAAGCAGTACCAAGTGATACGCTTCTTCTTCGTCAAGTCCCAATACAAGGCAGGGCAGGCAGCCGGGTATTCCATTTATGAAGTGGTGCAAAGGTGGATTTCGCCCAAAGGCACAACCGTCACCATTGCCCGACTGCGTGGAATGTCCATACTTTACTACGACCTATGGGCGGAATACAGCGACATGGAGGTACGCAAGAACAACAAACTCCGTGCATACGATATAAACCCCGTCTGCACCTATCCCCGACAGCGTTTCATACCCGAACTGAAACGCAACGGCTTCAATGGCGAATACCACAACATACTGCCTTACGACCTTTTCACGGCTATCCTTTCCGACAGCCGAGCCGAAACGCTGTTGAAGGCAGGGCAATACCCCATGTTGCGCCACTATATCCGCAGTTCCTTTGACATAGAGAGGTATTGGGCATCCGTAAAGATATGTATCCGCAACGGCTACACCATTGCTGACGGCTCCATGTGGCGTGACACCATAGACCTCCTGCGGCATTTCGGCAAGGACACGAACAGCCCGAAGTACGTCTGTCCCTCCGACCTCAAAGCCGAACACGACAGACTTATGCACAAGCGCAACAAGGAGATAGAACGCAAGAAGTTGGAGGAACGCATCCGCCAAGCGAAGAAACACGAGAAGGCATACCGCAAACTCAAAGGCATATTCTTCGGCATCGCCTTCACGGACGGCACTTTGCAGGTGCGTGTGTTGGAGAGCGTTGCGGAGTTTGCAGCGGAAGGGACGGAACTGCACCATTGCGTGTTTTCCAACTCCTATTTCCTTGAAAAGAACTCTCTTATCCTATCCGCTACCATTGACGGCAAGCGCATAGAAACGGTGGAGGTTTCCTTGAAGACATTGGAAGTGGTGCAAAGTCGTGGCTTGCACAATTCCAATACCGAGTACCACGACCGCATTGTAAACCTTGTGAACAGCAACGTGAACCTTATCCGCCAGCGGATGGAAGCGGCATAGTATCAACCTATAATACCCAATAGTATGGAAGTAAAAATTGAAAGCATGGTTTGTCTGTGGGACGATAAAATCCCCACGATGTTCCTTGAATTTGTGAACCTCCTCACTCTTGCAACGAGTGAGGAGCAGTTAAGACGGAGTGTAAAGAACTTTGCCGAGAAGCACGGACTTGACAGGTTTTTCCTTTACGGCTTCGGTTCCCACCATTTCTACCTGCACCAACGCTACACGAGCGACCCCGAAATGGTGATGAAGAACAGAGTTTTGTCAGTACATTTTTAACCACCCTAAAATCAACGATTATGGCAACACGGATGACCATCAACGGAGTAAGCACCTGCACGGAAGCAGGTACGGAGAAATACGAGCGTTTCCAATTAGGTATCGGCAGACGCAAGCGGACACTTGTGCAGTACGACTACCGCCACCCCACAGACGGAGAGTTGTTCTCTTGTGTCAAACCCACATTGGACGAGTGCCGAGAAGCACGGGATGAGTGGCTCACGGCAAAGGAAGGAAAGGAGGACAGACGATGAACGCAGCCTATCAAACGCTGATAGTGAAGTTCAGTGAGCCTATCAAAGTATTGGACGGCATCTTTGACGATGCCGAAGCGTGGGGAGTTGATACCCTAAAAGGGTGGATAGACGACTACGAGAGCAGCAGGTTTACCGCCATCAACAGCCATACGGCAGTCATCACAAGCGAGTACAATATGGAGTGCCTGATGGAATGGTTGAAACGAAACACACCCATTGCCGAGATAACAGAATGTTAAACAAGTTGGCGGTGTCCGCACCGCCAACCTACAACCAAGAAAAGCATGATAGCGAAGACTATTTTACAGCAGATAGGCGGCAGACGCTTTGCCGCCATGACGGGAAGCAAGGACTTTATAGATATGGGTAACGGACTGCGCATGAGCCTTGCGAGGAACAAGACGAGTGCCAACCGCCTTGACATCATCTACGATGCCGGCTTAGACCTCTACAATATGCGTTTCTACCGCAGGACGTTCAGCAAAAAGACATTCGAGTGCAAGACGAAGGACATCGAAACACACGATGGCATATATTGCGATATGCTGGAAGAAATGTTCACGATGGTAACAGGACTCTACACCCATTTTTGAGTGGCGGCGGACAAAGCCGCCCTACTTTCTTTCGGTGAGCATGACGGCGGACAAAGAAAGTAGCAAAGAAACCGCTGTCCCAATCTACGATAGTATTCACAAAAACAAGTTTCAATCATGGAAGAAATCAGACAGAACGGAAAAATCATCCTGCACAGCGATGACGGAACAAGCATAAGGATGATTTTCAAAAACCTCACGGGCAGGATTTTTCAAGGTCAGGAATATGTGGAGTATATCCGGCATATCGCAATCGGGGAGATGGGATTTTCGCCCGGCATCATAGAGCATTGCAGGGACGGTGAAGTAATCGGCAAAGGAAAAATCCCGAATGTATGAAAAGCGGAAACTCCGATGAAGTTGCGGCTTCATCGGAGTTTCATTTGTCAGGCATTTGCCATGTTACGGAATGTACAGCAGCGCAAACTCCGCCTTTCTCCGTTTGAGCAGCATGGCGTGCCGTTTCCCCTTGTAGTTGCAGAAAGCGATATATTCCCGGTAAATGTTCCTGTCGCCCGCCTCCAATTTTCGGATCAGCGTGCTTTTGGGTATCTTCCCGCTCCCCAAAAGCCGGTATGGACCGACATTGTAGGCGAGCGTGGCAAGGAGCAGACTGTCACGCCCGAACTTACGGAACATGGCGCAGAACTTACGCAAGTCTTTCCGCAGGAGTGCGTCCGCCTGCCGCTTCGTCATGGTGCGTGCCGAATACCTTTCCCCCGGCTGCACCTGATGACCCCAGCCCACGTATGGGTGGTGTTTCTCCGAGTGCCAGCCTTCAAAATACTTCGTACAGCGAACCGCCCGCTCAAAAGGCGGCAGGCGGTAGATTGCCGCCTGCCTGTCCGTCCCCTTCCGACGGCTGTCCCGTGCGGACACGGAGCAGACCGCCAGCAGCGAACAGAGGATAGCCATGAATACACGCATCATCTTGGCAGAGGTTTGTAATTGCCTATGGGGATGACGGTCTGAATGTCGTCCTTCACGTTCCGGTTGTTGAAGTCAAATTCCAATTCGTAGGAATTTTTGAAATTGTCCTCCACCACCACGATGAAGTTGTGCGCCTCGTCGCCCTCAGCCGTATAGTACAGCCGGAACTTCTCGTTTTCGAGCAGGTAGCGGTCATTGGGCAGAAAAGTAATGCCGCCCGCCATTTTCAGCGTGCCTTCCCCTTCGAACTGGAAATACCGGATGGTGTAGAGCGTGTTGGCGTAATCGCCCGTCCTTTTCAGTTCACAGCGGATTTCCACCGTCTGCCCCTTTGTGACCTTGTTCGGTACGGGCATCGTTTCCACCGTGAACGGATAGGATTGCTGGATGTCCATGTCATCGTCACACGATGCGAGCGTGAGCGACACGGCGGCGAACAGGCAGAGTGCCAACGCCTTGAAGATGGATATTCTCTTGTTCTTGTTGTTCAGTATGTTCATTGTCCTTTGATTTTTAAGTTATTGTTCATTTCTTTTTTGCTGTCAGTTGCAGATACTCGTTCAAGTCCTTGCAACCGTCATAGAGTGCGGAACAGTTACAGACACGTCCGCCGTAGTGTCCTTTGAGGGCTTCCAGCGTCCTCCGCCCGGCTTCGTCACGGTCGAGGAAGCAGTCGATGCGCCCGTACCCGTCTAAGTGTTTTACCGCCTTACCCACGTTGGCGACGGAGTTCAGCACAAGGCTGTCGCCTGTTTCCAATCCAAGCGTGGCAGCGGAAAGGAAGTCCATAAATCCTTCAAATAAACTGCACACGCCAGTCGGAGAACTTTCCATTTTGACCAGCGACACATCCTTCGGCGGCACGCAACCCTTGAAATAACGGCTCCGGATTTCATAGCCGCCAACCACGTTCTGGAAACCGATTGCGAAATACCGTTTTCCACGCACGCCGTAGTTCAAGCGGCAGCAGTGACGGGATGCAACGGCATAAGGGATGCCCCGTTCCGCCAGATACTCTGTTAATGGTGAGCGGAGCAGTGGGACGGCTTCCACCCCCTCAAAGGCAGGTTCGGACGGTTCCGGCAGGTACAACGGCTTTTCCGATGCGACAAACGGCATACGGGCGGTTTCCGCTATGAATCTTGCCTGCGCCATGAAGTCACCGCTTCGGGCAAACTCCCCGGCAAGCGTGAAGATGTCACCGCCCTTGCCCAAACCGAAGTCGTACCAGAGCCGTTTCGCCACGTTCACACGGAAAGAGGGCGTGCGCTCACTGCGGTACGGCGCACGATACCAAAGTTCGTTTCCGCTCCTTCGGACAGGCTCATGCCCCAACCGCGCGAGAAAGTCCGCGAGGGATATTTGCCTCATGGTGTCTATATCCGTCCGTTCCATGCCGCGTGTCAGTTGATGACGAACTTGATGCCCACCCCGAATTGGGTATGGAACTTCTTCGTGTCGCCACCCCACAGGCAACGCTCCCGGAGGTTGGCGAGCAGGGCGATACGGTCAGCCACGTAAAACTCTACATCGAGCGTCAGCGCACCGCCGTAGATGAAGGCGTCCCGGTCGTGCAGTGTCGAACCGTCATGCAGCACTTTTTCGCCCCAATTCACCGATTCATACCCGGCGAGAGCCGAAGCCCCCGCATAGACGAACACGATTTTACGGGCATCGGAAAGTATCTTGAAATAGTAGCCGCCTTCCGCCGTGAACTGCGCCACAGGTATGGCGGTGTCCTTGTACGGGTTGTTTTTCAGGAGATACTCACCTCCGAACACCCATTTGTTCCCCTTCTTCGTGTAGGTGGAGAGAGCCGCCCCGAAACTGTACCCGCCGTCGTTGCCGCCGGGTTTGAAGCCGTCCGCCAGATTCGCCCTGACCTCGATGCCCTGCATCTTCGGCAGGCATCGCTGGGCGTGCGCCTGCCCCGTGAACAGGGCAAGCGACGCGATGATTATTGCGATGTACTTTCTCATGGTCAGCGCACTTGAAGTTCGTTGATGGTATTGGCGCGCACCAAGTCCTCGTTCTCGATCACGAAGGACTGGTGACGGCTGGAAAAGCCACTCTACTTTGACCCTTTTGGCCAAACAGGATTGCCCACCTTGGCCATAATATGATTGCCCCTTTTGGCCAAAATAACATTAACCACTTAGTACAAGTGTCGTTAGAGTTTTTTTTGTGTAGATTTGAGAACCCGAGTCCTGGTGTAAGGGGTAATAATAAAATCTATGCAAATGAATAAAAGAATCAAGAACATTTTAAGATGTTATGCGGCAGGGATGGGTATCAAGGAAACGGCATCCACGTTCCATACTTCCCGTAACACTGTCCGCAAGTATGTCCGTCTGTTCCTTTCAAGTGGGAAAAGCATCGATCATCTTCTCTCCCTTTCCGAGGAGCAGTTGCATGAGATGTTTGGCGGTACGGAATCCCGACGTCGGGAGCCTTCTTCCAAAAGGATTGAATTAGAGGCTTTGCTTCCCGGATATGTATCCCGCCTGACACGCAAAGGGATGAGTGTCAGAAAACTGTTTAAGGAGTATCATGCTGAATATCCTGACGGTCTTCAGCTGTCTTCCTTCAAGCGGGCAGTCCGCCAGTACAAGTTCCACATCAAGGTCGTCGGCCATGTCGAGCACTATGCCGCCGACCAGATGTATGTTGATTTTGCCGGTGACAGGCTTGAAGTTGTCGATGAGATGACAGGCGAGACGAAGAAGGCCGAGGTCTTTGTCGCTGTCCTGCCGTTCAGTCATTATACCTACTGTGAGGCCGTATGGTCACAACGCAAGGAAGACCTGATAAGGGGATGTGAGAACGCCATGCAATATTTTGAGGGTGTCCCGGCGGCCATCGTTCCCGACAATCTGAAAGCAGCTGTCACACGGAGCGACCGTAACGAGCCGGTCATCAATGATGATTTCGCCGCCTTTGCCGAGCATTACGGTTGTGCAGTCTATCCTGCCCGTGTACGCCACCCCAAGGACAAGGCCCTGGTTGAGAATACCGTGAAACTTCTCTACCGTTCCGTTTACCTTGACATAGAGGGGATGACATTCTCCAGCCTGGACGGTCTCAATACCGCCATCCGTATTTCCCTGCTTGATTTCAACGAAAAGGTGATGGCCGGTCGGGAGGCGTCACGTAAGGAGATGTTCCTGCGTGGAGAGAAAGACTATCTCCGTCCGCTTCCTAAGAAACGCTACGTGATGAAAGAGAGAAAACTCATGACCGTGGGCAAGAACTCCTACGTCTCGTTGTTCAGGCACCATTACAGTGTCCCGAAGGAATATGCAGGAAGGCGTGTGACGATTCTCTATGATGCCGATACGGTGGAAATATACTGTAGCATGAACCTTGTCGCCATCCACGACCGCTGTGACATACCCTACACCTATTCATGGAAAAAGGAGCACAACCTGCCGGGGCACTATGGTCCTTATGACAAGGATCTTGAGGAACTCTTCCGACGTGCCTCGGAAATAGACAATATCGTATTGAATTATCTCCGGGAAGTGGAGCGTGTCATGCAATATCCTCCAAAAGCGTTCAGATCCTGTCGGGGCATACTGACGCTGGAGAAAAAATACGGCCGTGACCGTTTGGTCGCTGCCTGCGCCTGCGCAGAACAGAAGCTACAATACGGGTATCAGGCCTTACGCGAGGTGCTTGAACTGGGAGAAGACGCGGATTTCCTTCCTGATGAGGACGGGAGGATACAGCCTGACATGACATCCCCGACACCACTGACCCACAAGAATATACGTGGACGTGACTATTACAGAAAAGACAAACAGGAACAATAAAGCTAAAATTATGGAAATAAATAATAAGACAGCTCCCGTAACGGGACAACAAGACCAGAACACCATATCACTGGATTTGATGAGCCGCATGAAATTACACGGTATGGCGGAGGCTTTCAGGGAAAGCCTTGCCGGCACCACTCCACAGTCCATGACCGCGGACACCTTCCTTTCCATGCTCCTTGCACGCGAATGGGATTACCGTGCCCAGGCTGCCATAGTGCGGCTTACTAAGAATGCGGCGTTCCGATACAAGGCTTATCTCGAACAGATTGACTATGCCACAAACCGGGGCCTTGAGCGCAATCAGATGGAACGCCTCGCCACCCTTGACTTTGTACATAAGGGGCAGAACCTCTTCATTACCGGCTCTTCAGGTACAGGGAAAAGCTATCTGGCATGTGCCCTTGGCCACGAGGCATGCAAAAGGGGATTCCGTACTTTCTATGCCAATGCACCCAAACTGCTTGGTGCACTGAAGGTTGCCAAAGTCAAAGGTACACTTGAAACTGAGCTCAAGAAGATTGAGCGTTGCCAGTTACTCATCCTTGACGACCTGTTTCTTGTACCTCTTGATGCCAAGGAACGTCCCATCCTGCTCGAAATTATTGAGGACAGGCATGAAAGGAAATCCACTATCATAACCTCGCAGTACCCATCGTCCAACTGGTATGACATGGTTGGTGATCCGACAATAGCCGACGCCATCCTTGACCGAATCATTCATACGGCCCATACCATTGAGTTGTACGGTGAAAGTATGCGCAAGTTAAGGTCTAAGAAAAACTAGAGAATCAAAAGGATAAAATAAAATTGACCCCTATCACCAGGACTTTAAAGGGGCAATCATATTATGGCCAAGATGGGCAATCCTGTTTGGCCAAAAGGGTCAAAGTAGAGTGGCTTTTCCAACGGCCGCCGTTCTTCTCGTTCAGCTCCACCACGAGGCACTTGCCGTCGGGTATGGTGAACTTCGCCATCGTGAAGACCGTGCGTTCGCTTTTTTTGCCCGGCACGAGCGTGGCGTAGTTCTGCGCGCGGAGCGGCAGGATGATACGCTCCTGCACGGCGGTACGCTTCGCCACCTTCTTGTCCACGATTTTCCATGTGATGTAGTCCACATCGAAAGGCACGTTGCTCTGGTTCTTGATTTCCGTGTGGAAATACAGAAGCCCGTTGTGCGTGTAGATGCCTTTCAGAAGGTACTGGATGCCGAAACGCTTGCAGCCGATATGCTTCACCTCACGTTTGTTCTGCTTGTGGATGGACTTCATGATAAGGCGCACCAGCATCGGACTTTCGCTGCCTAATTCTTTCAGGTAGATTTCCTGCGCGTTGTTCGGACGGTTCACCGCCTCGCCGTCATGGATGAAGTCGCACATCTCCACGTTGAGCAGCAGCGGTTCGGCGGCGTATTTCACGTTGAAGGTGTAGAAACTCCCGTCCTCCGTGATGACGGACATGTTGGTTTCGTTCGGGAAATTCCTCACGGTAGCCTTCACACGGATGACGTTCTCCGCTCCGTCGGCTTTGCCCGCAATCAGGTCGGGCGAGCCTAAATCGACATAGCGCACCTCCGCCGGGAAGATGACATGCACGGTCTTGTCGTAGGTCACTTCCAAGCCGTGCGGGGGAACCATGCGGTCAAAGCCCAGCTT
Source organism: Bacteroides zoogleoformans (assembly GCF_002998435.1). Classification (NCBI taxonomy): domain Bacteria; kingdom Pseudomonadati; phylum Bacteroidota; class Bacteroidia; order Bacteroidales; family Bacteroidaceae; genus Bacteroides; species Bacteroides zoogleoformans. The sequence continues at coordinate 720,601 of NZ_CP027231.1, forward strand.
TCTCGTCAGACCGTGATACAGGTCGCCGTCCGCCTCCTTCTGCGGATAGACCTCTTTTGTCAAGGTCAGTTCTTCACTTCCGTTGGTCGTTTCAACGGTTACGTTTTCCTGCGCGTTGGCAGTTGCGATGCCCATAGCGAGGGCAAACATCATGATTACTTTTCTCATTTTACTTTGAATTTAGTGGGTTGTTGTTATTGATTGGATTTCTTATGATTATACATCAGTTCTTCTCCTGATAGAGCATGACCCTGTACCCGGCTTTCAGATGCACTTTGACGGTGCGCATCTTCTTGGCAATGTACTGGCTCGTGCCTTGTATCAGCCCCTTGCCCAAGTCGGAGGCGAGCTGCGCCCCGGCATTGGTGGAGATGTTGATGCTACTGCCGAGCGAACCGCCCATGTTGGCGGCAACCTCCCTGACGGCGTTCATCTCCATCGAGTTGGGGATGAATATGCCGGGCTGCCCGTCCGTGTCATAGACCTCCAACTCCACCGGGATAACCGTACCGTCGTGTTCCAGCGAGGTGATTTCGATGCCGAGCCGTTCACCCTGAATCTTGGCTGCGCCGACCACCACCGCATTACGGGGGATGATCCGGTCTGCTACCGCCATCGGCTCCAACAGCCGCAACCTGACCGCCTGCCCGTCCGTCACGCTCTGCGCCCCATAGACGCATGCCGGTATGGTGTTCCTGTCCGGTACGGTTGTAACGCCCACCGCCGTGTTGAAACTGCGGTTGCGTTCCTGCGAGAAGGAAGCGACAAATTCGGCATTGCTCATGGGCTGTCCGAGCGAGGACACCACCTGATGCGTCACTTGCCTGACGGGTTTTGCCGTGTTCTTTCCGGTTTTCTGCACGGGGGACGGCTCTGCGGTCTGTCCCGCTGCCGCCTGCGTGCCGTTCTGACCGCCCATGTACTTCGCCGCCAGTTCGTAGGATTTTTCCATGAGTGCCACCTGCTCGTCCATCGTGGAGCTTCTCTCTTTTCCGCTTTCCAGTTCGGATTCGAGGGTGGCGATGCGTTCCAGCAGCTCGTCCATCTCCGCATTGTCGTTCTTCGGCTGCTCGTAGAAGTTGCCGAGCGTGGCATTGAGGTCACGGTAGGCGGCTGCCGAGGACTGGATGGTCTTCGGTGCTGGCTTCACCGCCTCTTCCGTTCCGCCGGGATTGGCAAGGTCGAAGTCGCTGTCCCCATCCGCTTCCACCGTTTCGCGGTCGAACAGGTCGCCCAACTGCTGCATGGCGCGGCTGCGGTTCTCCTGCCGTTCCTCCATTGCCCCCTGCTCGTAGGCTTTCGCCTTGTCACCGATAATCCGGCGGTTCTCCTTGTCCGCATCGGGCATCTCGATGTTGTAGCCGCTTGTTCCCGGCTCCTGCTCCTTGCCGGAGGACGGGGCGAATATCAGCCACATAGCCCCGATGAATACCAGCACCATAGCGGGAAGCACTATCATTTTCTGGCGTTTCAGCCGTTGGGCTTCGGTCAGCGGCTTGCGCTCCTTTTTCGGCTTGTCGTTGCCGGGAGCCGCCTTGTTTTCGTTCTTGGGTTCATTCTTCGTCTGTTCCATATAAATAAGGTATTACATTGTGATTGTTATCCGGCTTCACGGACAGTTCCACCTGTCCGGCATGGTCTATCTCCATCCGGCTGCCGTCATTCCTGCCGATGTCATAGACGGCTTTACCGAAGGTGTAGAGGGCAAGTGCGGCGAATGCGATGAGCATCGCCAGCACGATGCGCCTGCGTGTCTTCGGCGGCAAGCCGTCCAGATACCCTTTGAGCCGTTCCACCAGCATTTTCTTTTTGTCGTGGAGTTTCCAGTACGCACTCCACAGTGATTTCTTGATTTTCTTCATGTCCGTTTACCTTTTGATGGTTTGTAAATCTTTGTTCTCGATGATGGTGAATCCCTCGATGGTGAACCCGTTGGGGTTGTCGTCCGAACGGGACGAGTTCAAGAGGCGGCACGTGGTCACGAGGCTGCGCTCTGTGACGTTGCTCTGCCGGATGATTTTCTGCGTGGCGTAGGTCACGGTGCGGTAGGGATAGCCGTTGAAGTCGCACACCACGCTGTCCACCTTCAGCACTTGGTTGATGTTACCGGCGATGATGCGGTTGTAGTACCCCTTCTCGGCGAAGTCCGAATAGTAGTTGTACACGCTCTTGTCTGCCAGCAGCAACGCACGCTTCACGTTGTGTTCTATCGCGCTCTTTTCGGGCGAGAGCGTGAAGAACAGCTCGTGGAAGCGGCGCACATGCTCCCTCGCTTCCGCCGGACGGTTCTGCGAGAGGTCCTGCGAGAGTGCCAGCATCAGCGACTTGCCGTTGTCCAGCACATAGATCTTTTCCCGCTGCCGCTCCGCGAAGCGGTAGGAACTCCACACGCTCCATACCGTTATCACTGCGCACAGCGAGAGGAAGACGATACCGAACAGGCGTATCTGCCTGAACGATGATTCGATGTTTTTGAGTGACTTGAATTCCATTTTACTTTTTCCGTTTATAATTCCACATTGATTATTTCAGCAGTTTCCCGGCACGTCCGACCATGTTGCCTGCGGTAGCACCCGCCACGCTTCCCGCCATGCCTCCGGCGCGTCCCGCCATCTGGTTCACGTTGCGCCCGTAGCCGCCCATGCCCCCGGCTTGGATGATCCAGCCCGCCACCGTCGGAATGGTGAAGTAGCCGATGATGCCGATTATCATGAACACGATATACACCCCGTCGCTGGAATCCAGCGAGAAGTTGGGGTCGGTCTGCATGCGCTCGATGTCGCTCTGGAGCATCAACACCTGAATCTTGGCGAGTATGGTGCTGAATATGTCCGACACGGGCAGCCACAGATAGACCTGAATGTAGCGGCATATCCACTGCGTGAGCGTGCTTTGGAAGCCGTCCCACACCGATATGGCGAAGGCTATCGGACCGAGTATCGCCAGCACCACGAGGAAGAAGGTGCGGATGGTGTCTATCACGAGGGCGGCGGCTTGGAACATCAGTTCCAGTATCTCGCGGAAGAAGTCGCGGATGCCCTTCTTCATCTTGTACATCCCCCGGTCGATATACATCCCCGCCATCGTCACCATGTCGGAGGGCGACCAGCCCAATTCCTCCAGTTGCTTGTCAAACTCCTCGTTGGACACGAGGTAGGCGGTTTCGGGGTTGCGCACCATCGCCTCGTATTCCAGCCTGTCCTTCTGCTCCCGGTACTTGTTCATGTCCAAAGTCTGCGTTTCGAGCAGTTTCGCCGTACCCTGCACGACGGGCGAGAGGACGCTGTTTATCGTGCCAAGCACCACCGTAGGGAAGAACATGATGCACAGACCGACGGCAAAGGGACGGAGCATCGGGAAGACGTCTATCGGTTCGGCTCTCGCCAACGACTGCCATACCCGGTAGGCGACATAGAAGAGCGCGCCCAGCCCGGCGATGCCTTTCGCCACGCCCGCCATGTCGGCGCACAGCGGCATCATCTGCTCGTAGAGCGAGCGGAGAATCTGGTGAAGGTTGTCGAACTCCATAGGCTACCAGTATCTTTCGTTCATGCTCCCGTACAGCCCCATGATGCGGTCAAGGTCGTTTTTCTTCTTCGCACGCAGGTAGCTCACGCTGATATTCTTGTTGGTGTAGTAGCTCACGAGGTTGCGGTAACGCTTCATCTTGGAGTGGCAGCGTTCCACCACGTCCATGCGCTCCTTGTCCGTCATGGAGAGCGTGGTGATGTTCACCACGTTCTTCAACTCCGTAAGCACGTCATTGGATTCCTCCAGCAGCTTCGTGTACCCGAAGGCGATGGCTCCGAGTTCCTCCACCGTGAAGTTGTCGTCGCGCAGCATCTTCTGGAAGCTGGTCACGTAGATGTCCGTGATGTCGCCTACCATCAGTATGGTCTGCTGCACCTTGCGGGCGTCCTTGACCAGATTGTTCACGGATTTGAGGGCGTCGTAATACTTCTTGCCCTGCTCGTAGATTTTCACCGTTTCCTGAAAGTTATTCACCATGTTCGTGGCGGTCTTCGAGGTGTGGATGATGTTCTTCGAGGCATTGATGATGCCCTGCGCCAGATTGCCCGGATCGCTCACGACCCATTGGGCGGAAGCCCTGCCCGCGAGAAGCAGGCACAGGCAGATGACGAATGTTATTCTTGTTCTCATGTTTCTTTGGATTTTAGCGGTTCTTATTTTCCTGCCGGAGTTTCCGGCTGCGGCTTCACACGCACGTAGTCCCCGTTCGGTGAGAAGGTCAGCACGTCGGTGGCTTCGTTATACGCCACGTCGATGCGGAAGCCGGTGTTCATGAACAGGTTGCCGTTCTCCTCCTGCAAGAGGTAGGTTTCCGGTTTCAGCCTGCGGCGGATGCCGCTCCGTTTGAATACCGTCACCTTGTAGGCTTCGCCCTCCTTGTAGATAAGCACGTCGGGCTTGCCCTCCACGCTTTCCCAATTCCCGCACAGCAGGTCGCGGCGGTTCTCCGCCACGTCGCAGGATTGCAGCACCATGACCGCCAATCCGATCAGACACTTGCTGACTTGCAGCATCTTCATTCTTGATATGCTCATACGCTTTTCTTTTTTCGTTGATAAATCTGTTTTACCGATTATTGATTACTTACTGCTTGTTTCTCCGTCTTTCGGCAAGCTGTCGGATGGCGGCTTCGATGTCGCCGCCCAATTGCTCCGCCAGACGGTACACCTCCACCTTTTCCGTTTCCTCGGTGGTGTACGCCAGATACTCTTCCGCGCTCACCTCGGTGGCATAGACCGCCGACTGCGTGCCGCCCAAGCCTATCCACACCTCCTTGTAGAGCCGTGAGGGGTTGTTCGCCATGTTGATGGAGAGTATCTGCGACTTCTCCTTCTCCGTCAGTCCGAGCAACGCCTGAATCTGGTCGAACTTGTTCATGTACTTGCGCTGGTCAAGCAGGATTTTACAGTCCGAGTTGTTGATGATGCTCTCCTTGACGACGGGCGAGGAAATGATGTCGTCCACCTCCTGCGTCACCACGATTGCCTCACCGAAGTATTTGCGCACCGTCTTGTACATATAGCGCAGGTAATCAGCCATGTTCGCCGACGAGAGAGCCTTCCAAGCCTCTTCCACGATAAGCTGCTTTCTCACACCTTTCAGACGCCGCATCTTGTTGATGAAGGCTTCCATGATGATGATGGTCACTACCGGGAACAGTTCGCGGTTGTCCTTGATGGAATCGATCTCGAAGACGATGAACCGTTTGCCCAGCAGGTCGATGTTCTCCGCCGAGTTGAGCAGGAAGTCGTAGCGTCCGCCCCGGTAATACTGCCGCATGGTGGTGAGCATGTTGTCGATGTTGAAGTCCTCCTTCTCCACCTTGATGTCGCGTTCCGCCAGTTCCCTGCGGTAGTCGTCGCGCATGTACTCGTAGAAGGTGTTGAACGAGGGGACGATGCTCCGGTCAGCCCTGATGCGCTCGATGTAGGCACTCACGGCACTGCCCAATTCCCCGCTTTCGGTTTTCGTCACCTTGTCGTCCTCCGACTTCCAGAGCGTCAGCAGCAGCGTCTTTATGCTGTCCTTTTTCTCCACGTCGAACACGTAGTCGTCGGTATAGAACGGGTTGAAGCTGATGGGCTTCTCCTCCGTGTAGGTAAAATACACGCCGTCCGTGCCGCCCGTCTTGCGCCGTATCATCTCGCATAGCCCTTGATAGGAGTTTCCCGTGTCCACCAATACCACATGCGCGCCCTGCTCGTAGTATTGCCGCACGAGGTGGTTCATGAAGAACGACTTGCCACTGCCCGAAGGACCTAATACGAACTTGTTACGGTTCGTGGTGATGCCCCGCTTCATCGGCAGGTCACTGATGTCGAGGTGCAGCGGTTTTCCCGTGAGCCTGTCCACCATCTTGATGCCGAAGGGCGAGAGCGAGCTGCGGTAGTTGGTTTCCTCCGTGAAGAGGCACACCGCCTGTTCGATGAAGGTGTGGAAACTCTCTTCCGCCGGAAAGTCCGCCGCGTTGCCGGGCATAGCCGCCCAATAAAGTGTCGGGCAGTCGATGGTGTTGTGGCGCGGCACGCACTCCATGCTTGCCAGCTGGCTGCCCACGTCGTTCTTTATGTGCTTCAGCTCTTCCGCGTCGTCGCTCCACGCCATGACGTTGAAGTGCGCCCGCACCGAGGTCAGCCCGTAGGAGTGCGCCTCGTTCAGGTAGCGGTCTATCCACTCGCGGTTGATGCTGTTGCTCCGGCTGTATCGGGATAACGACTGCATATTCCTTGCGGACTTCTCGAATTTTTGAAGGTTCTCCTCGCTGTTGTCGATAATCACGTACTGGTTGTAAATGTGGTTGCAGGAGAGCAGCAGCCCCACCGGGGAGGCGAAGGAGAGGCGGCAGTCCGAGCGGTCGGTGGAGAGTTTCTCATACCGTGTGTCGGTAGCCACCGTGCCGGGAAGGTCTTCCGCGTCGGACAGGGTGTGCAGGCACAGGCGATTGTCGCCGATGCGCATCTCCCGTGCCGAGAGGTCTATGTCCTGTAACGTGGCGTCGCCTTCGGGCATGAGCGAGAAGTAACGCTCTATCAGTCCGGCTTTGCCGTCTGTCCCCACGATCTCGTCGGTGGAGAGGCGGCGCAGCCTGACAAAGCCGCTGTCGTTGATGATGCGCTCGAACTGTTCCGCAGCCTCCATGAACTTCGCGGCTGTTTCCTTGTCCAGTTCCTTCGGGATGATATGCCCCCGGCACAGCGTGCTGAAATTGCTCTGCATCCGGTTACGCTCCTTCGTCGTCTTGGTCAGGTAGAGGTAGCACGTGTGCTTCAGGTACGGTCGCTCGTTGAAGTGCCGCTCGAAAGAGCGGCTCAAAAAACTCATGTCGTCCTTGTGAAGTTCCGGCGTGTACTTCTCCTTGATGAACCAGTCCTGCTTGTGGACGACGGAGAAGTCCGGCAGCACCTTGATCGCCTTGCACCAGCAGCCGTGTATAGCCTCGTACTCCGCACCCGTCACGGTATAAAGCTCCGGCAGTTCCACCTCGAAAGCCACCGTGATGTCGGCGTCTTTGGAGATGATGCAACCTTGCTCCACCGCCAATAGCGGGAACTTGTTTTCCAGTGTTGTCATTTTGGATGTATTCCTCATGTCGTTTCTTCCTTTCGTTTCCGTTTGAATAATCGGGTGATCCGCCGCCGGTTGATAAGGTATCGGGGATGGCTCCTTGTTGCCCCTAATTTCATCAGTCCGTGTTCGCCGTACCGGGCGTTCAGCGCGAAGGTCTGCCATACGAGGATGGAAGACGATGCCACGCCGAAGCCGATACATACCCACTGGTCGATGCCGACCATGTAGAGGATGACGAACAGGACGAAGAGAGCCAGCAGACCTCCGCAGAAGATGAAGAGGTACTGAGCCTTCAAACCCTTGAACTCTACCGGACGGCCGATACCCTTGTTTATCGGGTATTCAGCCATACATTGTTTATTAAAGGAAGAATGAGCGCAGGATGGTGGCGGCGACAATCAGGAAGATGCACGCCCCGAACCACGAGGCGGCAGTCTTGGATGTGTCGGGATCGCCGGACGAGAATTTCCCATACACTTTCACGCCCCCGATAAGCCCGACTACCGCGCCGATGGCGTAGATGAGTTTCGTGCCGGGGTCGAAGTACGAACTCACCATAGAGGTGGCTTCGTTGATGCCCGCGATGCCGTTTCCCTGCGCGAAGGCGGAGGCGGTTGCGGCAACCAGAAGTGCCGCAGAGAGGATAAGTTTCTGTCTGTTGTTCTTGTTCATAAACTGTTCTTGTTTTGTGCCGTCCAAAGGGTGGATGGTCCTTTGTCGGGCGGTTGATACTCGATTACTTTACTTTGGTTTAGTGGGTTGCCCGTTTGTTTCTACGGACTTGGGTGTGTCCGTTGCGAATTGGCTGTACCTTGTACCGCCGTGCGCGTGGGTGATGCCGTCTTACGTTTTCATTCTCATTCTTTTTTAGTCGTTATACATAGTTGCGGATGTCGAAGTTCTCAATACTGTCCGGGACGACAAAATCCTTTTTCGGTTTATTCTTCTTCAGCCGGATTTCGATAAGTCCCTTGATGCGGATGCTCATTTCAGACGAGCCGGTCATCAGCTTCTCGTACAGCTCCGTCCCTTCCATGTCGGTGAAGACCTTTGCCGCCCGCTCCCGTTCCGTCGTTGTCGCTTCCGGGTTCTTGGCGGTTCTGACCGCATCGTCTATCTCGTCGAAACTGCTTCCCGATGCCCTCGGCGCGTCGGGCGTTTCTTCCTCCGGCTCGTCCTCCCCGAACTCCAGTTCCGAAGGCGTGAGGCTCGTGAAGGTTTCGTCGAGTTTATCCTCCGGGACTTGTGCGGGACGGGACACGGTTTCCGTGTTTCCGTCGTCAAAAGTAGTCTCTTCCTCCGTCAGCTCAATGCCTTTTTCCGAAGTGGCGGCTTCTTGCGTCGGTATGGCAGCGGTTGTCCGGGGCGATGCCATCCTGAAACGGCTCTTGCCGATGATGTCCGGGGTGTCTGCGGGCGGTGTGTCCCTTACCGTTTCGGGCTTTGCCGCCGTGCCGCCCAACGACCGCCACACTCCGGCTATGCTTCTTAGGAAGCGGACAAGTCTGGTTTCCATGATCCTGTCATAAAGGAGCAGGAACAGGAACCACAGGTTGCAGCCGACCGATACGGTCAGCAGAATATCAGTCATGCTTATTGTTTCACTCATGCACGTTCTCTTTTTGAGGGTTAAAATACTGCGTCGTAATTCTGGGCGTAAAGGCTCTTTATCGCCTCCTCGCACTGGTTGAAGTGGTGCGTAAGCACATGGTCGATGTAGGCGGACAGCGACAATTTGTCATGCCCGATCACACGGGTGATGCGCATGATGCGGTCGTGGTACTCCGGACGCACATACGCCATCTTTCCCTCGCGTGCCTTCACTTCGGCTTCACGGATGAACAGCCGTTCATAGTCCTTTTCACCGCATTTGCCGCCTAACGGCACGGGGGATAGGATTTCCACACTCGCCTGCACTTGGGCAAGCATACCGCCGCCGTCATGCTGCGGACTTCTGTTTTTCTGGTTCTTTTCCATATTCAAATCAAGTCTTCACGTTGTTTCTTGTACAGTTCGTTTATTTTCTCCTTGTGCTGTTCCAGATGTTGGCGCAGCACGGTGTCCACGTAGCCGCCTACCGAGATTTCACGCCCGGCGATGTCGTTCACGATTTTGAGAATCTTGCTGTGGACATCGCGGCTGATATAGACGCACTGGCGCGTCTTTATCTCGTTGCGGCGGAGGAACAGCCCGGAATAGTCGTCCTCCTGCCGTTTGCGGCGGACAGTGTCCCTCTGCGGTTTTTCCTTTGCCGTGTATTGCGCGGGCGGCGGTTCCGTTTCAGGGACGCTTTTTTCTTCGGGAGCAGGCGCGGGCGGCTCCTGCGCGTGGTACAGGGTCCCGTCCTGCCTGCGTCTGCCGATGGAGGCTATCAACAGTTCCTCGTCAATGCCTTCGGTGTTCACTTTCCTGCTGCCCATGATTATTGAGGTCTGATGATACGGCTTATCTCTTCCGAGAACTCACGGATGCCGCTCCCTTTCAGCAGGGACGCATCCATCGGGAAGATGGTCGAGCGGAACACGCTCTTGCGCTCTTCCGAGAGGTCGCGCCGGAACTTCTTGCTGTCGGGCAGGCGGGTGGACAGCACCGGCAGCCCCATCTCGGCGATCACATCCTCATACAGGTCGTAAAGCCCGTTCTTCTCCCTGCCGTCCACCATCGTCCAGAACAGGTACAGCCCTTTTGTTTTCGCCTGTCCCGTCGTCATGAGGTTGTCACGGAACATCACAGCGAATTGCAGGGTGCTTTCCACGACAAAACGGTCGGCACTCATGGGCGCGAAGATGTAGTCCATCTGCGAGAGGGTCTTGACCACGCCGTTGCTTTTCAGGGTTCCCGGCATGTCGAAAAACACGATGTCGGGTTTCACCTCTTCTTCGGCAAGCATCCTTTCGGCATCATCGAGGGCGTTAAGGGCGTCGCTTGCGATGACCGGGTAGGCGTTCTTCCTTATCTTGCGGAAGTGGTCACACGCGAGTGCCTTGAAATAGAGGCTCCCGCCGATAAGTCCCGTTTCACGTTCACGCAACCCGTGTATGCTGTGCTGCGGGGTGTCGCAGTCTATGACTGCGACATTGTGTCCTTTCACGTTGTGGAGGTAGTTGGCGGCAAGTGCCGTGACGGTGGATTTGCCGATACCCCCTTTCTGTGTTGCGAATGCAACGAATGTTTCATTACTCATGGTTCTGTTGGTTTTAATGGTTGATGAATTGTTTTCCTGCTCCGATACGGAATCGGTGACATGTATATCCGCGTCCGCGAATCTCTGACTGTCCGGTTCGTCACGTATCCGCTTCAACGGTGGGGCAGGGATTCGGATAACTGATGAATGACGACATTGCGTCATGAAGTCATTGAATCCGTGAATCACCGCGTCATTGTAAAACCGGGTATCCGAAGGTTCGGGTATCCGGTCAGGCAAATAGCCGCCGAAGCGGTTTGCCGGGTATTTGAAAGCCTCATTTTTCATATCTTCAAATCGTTCGTTTCTTGAATCATGCTGCAAATAAACAAGGATATTTTTGAACCTGTATCACTTCCCCGACAAGTGGCGGCATGTTGCGCCGGTTGGCACTGATTGTCCGGGTCAAGCCTCTGTCCGATACCGCTTTAAGGGCGTAACTTTGCACCCGAACGGCAGGGTTCGCCGCAGGTGGCGCAGCCCGGAGTTTGAAAGGCATTCCCCCAATCCGGCCCCGACGGATTTTTATGTTCGCCTGAACATAGCAAGATGTCTTTTCAGCCGCTCAAAACGTTTTGAGCAGCCACGAAAAGCACTTGCCCTTGCAGGGGGCGGGCTTCCTCTCCGAAGTCGGGAAGCTTTTCAAACCTGCGGTGTCTGTGACCCCAAGCGGCGGCTTATGCCGTCCATCCGCTAAATCCAAAGTTTATATGAAAGAGAAAAGAAACAAGACCGGGAGAAATCCCAAACTTGATCCGGCGGTATTCCGCTACACCGTCCGTTTCAACGAGGAGGAACACAACCGTTTCCTCGCCATGTTCGAGAAGTCGGGCGTTTACGCCAAGTCGGTTTTCATCAAGGCGCACTTCTTCGGGCAGCCGTTCAGGGTGCTGAAAGTGGACAGGACGCTGGTGGATTACTACACCAGACTGTCCGATTTCCATGCGCAGTTCCGCGCGGTAGGCACGAACTACAACCAAGTCGTGAAGGAACTCAGGCTGCATTTTTCCGAGAAAAAGGCAATGGCGTTGCTCTACAAGCTGGAGCAACAGACCGTCGAACTCGTGAAACTGAGCCGTCAGATTGTGGAACTTTCAAGGGAAATGGAGGCGAAATGGTCGCAAAAATCAGTGTAGGAAAGTCGCTGTACGGCGCACTTGCCTACAACGGGGAAAAGATCAACGAGGCGAAAGGGCGTCTGCTCACCACCAACCGCATCTACAATGACGGCACGGGGACGGTGGACATACGCAAGGCGATGGAGGGTTTTCTCGCCTGTATGCCGGAGCATACGAGGGTGGAGAAACCGGTACTCCATATCTCGCTCAACCCGCATCCCGACGATGTGCTGACCGATACGGAATTGCAGGACATCGCACGCGAGTATCTGGAAAAACTCGGCTACGGGGACCAGCCGTATCTTATTGTAAAGCACGAGGACATAGACCGCCACCACCTGCACATCGTGACAATCAATGTGGACGAGAAAGGCAGGCGGCTCAATCAGGATTTCCTTTTCCGCCGCAGCGACCGCATCCGGCGGGAACTGGAACAAAAGTACGGGCTGCACCCGGCGGAACGTAAGAATCAACGGATAGAGAACCCTCTGCGAAAGGTGGACGCTTCGGCGGGCGACGTGAAAAGGCAGGTCGGGAATACCGTCAAGGCTCTGAGTGGACAGTACCGTTTCCAGACGATGGGCGAATATCGCGCCCTCCTTTCCTTATATAATATGACGGTGGAGGAAGCGCGGGGAAACGTGTGCGGGCGTGAGTATCACGGGCTGGTCTATTCCGTCACCGATGATGCCGGGAACAAGACGGGCAACCCGTTCAAGTCCTCGCTTTTCGGGAAGTCCGCAGGCTATGAAGCCGTGCAGAAGAAGTTTGCCCGTTCCAAGCAGGAGATTAAGGACCGGAAACTCGCCGACATGACAAAACGCACCGTCCTTTCCGTGCTTGAAGGCACGTATGACAAGGAGAAGTTCGTTTCGCGGCTCAGGGAGAAGGGTATCGACACCGTGCTGCGCTACACGGAGGAAGGGCGCATCTACGGAGCCACGTTTATCGACCATCGCACGGGCTGCGTGCTGAACGGCTCGCGCATGGGCAAGGAACTTTCCGCCAACGCTTTGCAGGAACACTTCACGCTGCCTTATGCCGGACAGCCACCGATTCCGCTTTCCGTTCCGGTGGAAACAGTAGAGGATATGCGCGAACAGACAGCATCCGACCACGAGAACACGGCGGGAGGTATCGGTCTGCTCACTCCCGAAGGTCCGGCTGTGGATGCCGAGGAGGAAGCCTTTATCCGGGCGATGCAGCGCAAGAAGAAAAAGAAAAGGCGCAAGGGTTTGGGAATGTAATCGAGGTATCAACATCAAAATTTTTCAATCTATGTCACAACAAGAAGACGATTTGAGGGCATTGGCGAAAATCATGGATTTTCTGCGTGCCGTGAGTATTATTTTAGTGGTCATGAACGTGTACTGGTTCTGCTATGAAGCCATACGGCTCTGGAGCGTGGACATCGGCGTGGTGGACAGAATCCTGATGAATTTCAACCGCACGGCGGGGCTGTTCCGTTCCATCCTCTACACGAAACTGTTTGCCGTCCTCCTCCTTGCCCTGTCCTGTCTGGGAACGAAGGGCGTCAAGGGAGAGAAAATTACTTGGGGACGGATCTGGACGGCTCTTGCCGCAGGGTTCGTACTGTTCTTCCTCAACTGGTGGATACTGGCGTTGCCGCTACCGGTTGAAGCGGTGACGGGGCTTTACGTGCTGACCGTAGGCACGGGCTATGTATGCCTGCTGATGGGCGGTCTGTGGATGAGCCGCCTGTTGAAACACAACCTCATGGATGACGTGTTCAACAACGAGAACGAGAGCTTCATGCAGGAAACACGGCTCATCGAAAGCGAGTATTCGGTCAATCTGCCCACCCGCTTTTATTACAGGAAACGTTGGAACAACGGCTGGATTAACGTAGTGAATCCCTTCAGGGCTTCCATCGTATTGGGTACGCCGGGCAGCGGAAAGTCATACGCGGTGGTAAACAATTTTATCAAGCAGCAGATTGAGAAGGGCTTCTCGATGTATGTTTACGACTTCAAATTCAGCGACTTGTCCACGATAGCCTATAATCATCTGCTCAACCACCCGGAGGGATACAAGGTGAAGCCGAAGTTCTACGTGATAAACTTCGATGACCCGCGACGCTCGCACCGTTGCAATCCCATTCACCCGGACTTCATGGAGGATATTACGGACGCTTACGAAAGCGCGTACACCATCATGCTCAACTTAAACAAGAGTTGGGTGCAGAAGCAGGGCGACTTCTTTGTGGAATCGCCCATCATCCTCTTCGCGGCTATCATCTGGTATCTTAAAATTTTCCAAAATGGCAAGTATTGCACGTTCCCCCATGCCATCGAGTTCCTGAACCGCCGTTACGAGGATATCTTCCCGATACTGACATCTTACCCGGAATTGGAGAACTATCTCTCACCGTTCATGGACGCGTGGCTCGGAGGGGCTGCCGAGCAGTTGATGGGGCAGATTGCATCGGCGAAAATCCCGCTGTCACGCATGATTTCCCCGCAGCTCTATTGGGTGATGTCGGACAGTGAGTTCACGCTGGACATCAACAATCCCAAAGAGCCGAAAATACTCTGCGTGGGCAACAATCCGGACCGTCAGAACATTTACGGGGCGGCTCTCGGTCTGTATAATTCCCGTATCGTGAAGCTCATCAACAAGAAAGGGATGTTGAAGTCGTCAGTTATCATCGACGAGCTTCCGACGATATATTTCAAGGGGCTGGACAACCTTATCGCCACCGCACGAAGCAACAAGGTTGCCGTATGTCTGGGATTTCAGGATTTCAGCCAGTTGGTGCGTGACTACGGGGACAAGGAGGCGAAAGTGGTGATGAACACCGTCGGCAATATTTTCTCCGGTCAGGTGGTGGGCGAAACCGCCAAGACGCTCTCGGAACGGTTCGGAAAGGTGTTGCAGAAACGGCAGTCCATTTCCATCAACAGGCAGGATGTTTCCACCTCCATCAACACGCAGATGGACGCGCTTATCCCGCCGAGCAAGATTTCCGGCTTGACGCAGGGAATGTTTGTCGGTTCGGTGTCCGACAACTTCAACGAACGTATAGAACAGAAGATTTTCCACTGTGAGATTGTCGTGGATGCCGAGAAGGTCAAGCGCGAGGAGAAAGCCTACAAGCCGATACCCGTAATTACTGACTTCACGGACGAGGATGGCAAAGACTGCATGAAGGAAACAGTGCAGGCGAATTACAGGCGTATCAAGGAGGAGGTGAAACAGATTGTCGCCGACGAGCTGGAACGCATCGCGGGTGACGAAAATCTGAAACATCTGTTGCAGCAGAAATAGTATATCCGTTTATATATGGAAAATCCGTAGCCGACGACCGGTTACGGATTTTTATTTTCAGATTGGAGATGCTTGTTGATGGTGGTAATGACAAGCATGAGCAGATAGTTTTTCAGTTCTGTATCATCTTTTAGTAGTATGCTGTATTCTTCGGCGAAGATTCTCAACAGTCGGATTCTGAGTTTCGACATTTCCTCACCGAAAGGTATCTGCCGGTTTTCTTTCCAATACTCTATTGTTATAGAAGACGCCAACCATTTGAACTCCGCTTTCATTTCCTTGCGGAGTTTCTTGAAACGGGTTTGCTCGGTGACAGGCGGGTCATTGTATGGCATCATATCAACCGGGTCATAAATGGATATGCAACCGATGCCGTAATCCATGATTACAGGCAAGTCTGCATCTGAATCTTTCTTATGTTTCTTCTTAGCCATCCTTCCTGTTGCCTTTTGACAAAATGATTTTTCCAGCTTCAGTAAGCCTGTATTTTTGGTTGCGGTGCTTGGGATTTTCCGGATGGGTTTGTTCGACAAGTCCCTCTCTCAATGCAGGATTTAGGTAACTGGTAAGGAAATTATCACGTCCCCTCAAAGATAAACGCTCCATGATTTCTTTCAACGGCAAAATATCATTTCCCAAAGCTGATACAAGCGACATTACTTGTCCTGCTACTTGTCCTGCTACTTGTCCTGTTTCTTGTCCTGTTTCTTGTCCTGCCACCTTATATCTGAAGACAAGTTTCACTTCATTGGTTGTTATTTGATATTCAGGCTCCGGCAAATTAACCTTTTGACATTCTTCTATTATGAGATTTATGCCGCGTCCCCAGCTCTCCAATACTTTTCGCACATAAAGCGTGTCTGCAATTAAAGGATTATGGGGCTTTGAACCATGTTCGGATTTGATTTTATTCATATCCCATTCGGACGGAAACGAACCGGGATTCTCTATTTCAACACGGTCATCATAGATGGCTATGGCTACCGAACCTCCAATATCACGGTAACTCCTGTGACATAGGGAGTTGATTACAGCTTCTCGTATAGCCTTATGCGGTATTTCCAAATGTTCCTCACGCTCCAATGCGTCCGTTGTTCCGGATAATGAAAGATGTCTGAACACAAAAGCCATTGCCTCGTCAAGCAGATGGAACAAGTTCCCGTGTACCCGTTTGTTGTCTATAAATACGGTTTTGTCTGTACCTCTGAATCGGGCAAGTCGCAGCAAGTTCTGCGGATAATGTACCAGTTTCTTTTTGGCGAACAATACGGCGGCTGCATTTTTAAGTACACCGCCTTCAAGAAGATTCAGTTTTTCAAGTATGATAGGAACTTCGTCACCTGTCGATTCGGGTAAACGTCCGTACTCTATTCCTAAACGTACCGTCTTGTGGATTTCCTCTTCATCCAAATCCGTAATCTTCAAATCGGTATTCGGGTAGGTTTCCCAGCTATGCCAGACTTTTTCATGCTGCAAAAGAAGTTCATTATACTTTGATTGTGGCATCGTTGTGGTCGCACTTTCCACCCGCATATATGGTCTTCCTTTATAGCAGAACGGACGGTTGAGCCTTGAATCTTCAACACGAAAAACAATTACTTTCTTCTCACTGTCCGGCAGCGGTGCATAAGATATTTGTACCATTGCCACAGGCTCCAACCGGTTGATCGCGTCCGCTATATCCCTCTTGGTCTTGTCGCTCACGTCTTGTCCGATGATTTTTTCCTTGTCGGTAACACCGAACAATACCGTGCCGCCTTCTCCGTTAAGGAAAGCGCAAAGCGTTTCCATGCCACGCTCCAACTGTCCGGTGGTTTCCTTGAACTCCACCCGTCCGCATTCTTTTTCGGCTATCAGCCGTTTTACTATGTCGAGGTTGTCTATGCTCATATACAATTCTGTAAGGTGGGTACAAAGATAGTGCTTTTCGCTGGTTTTCGGGCGAATAGATAACGAAATGTATCTGCACGGCAGGTACAAAACCTACAAAAAATCAGAGAGTGGCATAACGTCACCCCCTGATTCATCATTGGTACAGGATTATTTTCTCAAACGTTCCATTTCCTCGTCGCGGAGCATCTTCTCGTTCAGTTTCTCCTGCATCCTGTCAAGGAAGTAGGTGCGGCTTTCGTTCTTCCGTCGTTTGATGTCGATATAGAAGCGGTAGCAGTCCTTTGATTCGACACCGAAAATCTTGTAGAGGAGCGGGGCGAGCTGTTTGAGCGGCATGTTGCCGTTATTGATGCAGCCCATCTCGTTGATGCCGTAGATAAGTTCCACGAGGTCGATGGCGTTGCCCGTCCATTGCAGGGGTGAGGCGGGATTTTCGGTTGTGTTGTCGGAGGATGTACGGATGGGGATTAGTGGTGACACTTGGGGAGCGGCAAGGAACTTCTGCATCTTCCTAACGAAAGAGAGTGCCTTGCTGATGTAGGCTGCAACCTCCCTCTTTTCTTCGGGAAGATTGCGCACGGGATGGTGCTGCAACTCGATTTCAATGTAAGCCAGCGCGATGATGGTGCGGGTGGTGTCCACATTGCCGTTGCATAGTTCGATCACTTGCGTGGCGAAAGCCGTGTATGCCGTTTCCATATTGCAGTCCCCGGCTTCGTTTATACGGCGGAAGAACTCTGTTTCCGTCAATAAGAAATAATTCATGTCCTGTCAATTTTGAAATTTTACACTCTGTTTTTTCGGTATGCGCACATGAATATGATTGGCAAAAAGCGTGTCCATAAAATAAAAAATCCGGCACGCTCTCTGCAAGGTGCTGGATTTCAGAGTGATAATTTCGCGATTTATTTATCTGAAAGGAATTGTATTCAGCTTAAAGTGTTCATTTACTGAACATTCGTCCATTTTATGGACATCAAACGCACGCTTTATAGATATGGCGGACCACTCCGTTGCGGTACACCTTCTGTGAGGTCAGCGTCCATTGTTCCTGCGGCAAGGCGGATTGGAAGAAACGCTTTCCCGTTCCGGCAATGAAAGGAATCGTGTAAAGTATGATTTCATCCACCACACGCATACGCAGCAGCCCGTTGATGTAGTCCGCTTTTTCAGGAGTGACTTCCGCCAGATAGCAGATGTCTGTTGTGGATTTCCGCCATTCGTCAAGCATGGAGATGGAATAATCCGGTGTGATATGATAAAGGGCGTTTTCCCTTATCTCATTGATGCCGCAATCTTCAAGGCGCAGTTCCTTATACGCTTTGCAATATAACTCGGAGCTTTGACAACCGTCTATCGTGAGGACGGCAAGAATCTGTACTTTACCCATTATCGTTTCCTTTCGTTGGGCAAGGGCAAAAAAGTAGCGTGCAAATCACACTACTTTCAAGCGACGGCTCTGGTAAAGCCTTTTACGGAGAGTACGTGAATGCACGCTATGCGTAGGCATAGCATAAGCATCACGCAATCGTCTCCGTAGTGTCAATTTACCAGATTTTCGCTCGAAACGCCTTGCGGTCTTATGTTATATATAGGCGGCAAAAGGCTCTGCCAGTCGCCGTTACCTTCTAATATGTCATGCAAAGATAGCCATTTTCAGCGAATTGCGGGCTATGGTTGCTCAAATTTATACTTCAATCCATATTCTTCCAGTTTATTATAGAGTGTTGTCCTGCCTATTCCAAGCAATTCGGCAGCAACCTTCCGGTTCCCGCCAGCCTGCTTCAAAGCACGTATAATCCGCTCTTTATCTTCCTCTTCGTTGCGTAGGGAGAAGCCGACAACAGAGGTTGTTTCGGTTATTCCAAGTTCCAGATGCTCTTTCGTGACAAGTCCCGTCTGAGCCTGCAACACCGCACCCATGATTTTCTGCCGAAGTTCGCGCACGTTACCCGGCCATGAATGGATCAGTAACACTTTCCGCGCTTCGGAACTGAAGCCACTAACATTGCATTCCAATTCCTTATTGGCAATCTCACGGAAGAACTCCGCCAGCGGCATGATGTCCTCCTGACAGTCACGTAAGGGCAGAACGGTTATCTCGAAGTCATGTAGGCGGTATAACAAATCCTGTCGGAAACGCTTTTCATTGACCGCCTTTTCCAGATCCTCGTTGGTGGCGGCGATGATGCGGACGTTGAAACTGCGGTCGGACTTGTCGCCAACGGGACGGAACCGCCGTTCCTGTATGGCACGGAGTAACATCTGTTGGGTTTCCGGTGCGAGATTACCCACTTCATCCAAAAACAATGTGCCGCCTTCCGCCTCGTGGAAATAGCCTTTCTTTGTGTTTTCAGCACCAGTGAACGCTCCTTTAACGTGTCCGAAGAACGCCGATGGCGCAAGTTCTTTGGTGAGTGAGCCGCAGTCCACCGCCACGAAAGGCTTGCCTGAACGCTTGCTTTTATCGTGCAGTAGATGGGCAATATGCTCTTTGCCAGTACCGTTCTCCCCGAATATCAGTACGCTCATGTCGGTAGGAGCTACCAGCCTTATCCGGTGCATGATTTTCTGAAAGGCTGAACCGTCACGGGCAAATACGGGCATGCGGCTTCGCCCGATATTCCGCTCTTTCAGTATGGTGCGGAGCAAAGGCACGAGTTTGTCCTCCACGAGTTGCTTGGGTATGTAGTCCAGCGAACCGAGTTTCATGCTTTCAACCGCCGTATGTACTTCGGCATAGTCGGTCATGATGATGAACGGCTGCGTCATGCCTTCTTTGCGCATCCAGCGCAATAGGTCGATGCCGTCACCGTCAGGCAAACGCAAATCAGAAACTACTATATCATTGTCAGCGGCTTGTTGCAGAAGTTTCTTCGCTGTCGAGAGGTGGAAAGCCTGCACGGTACGGAATTTCTCCCGTGCCAGCAGGTTGCAGACAAACTCGCAATATACGATGTTGTCCTCCACCACGATGATTTTTGTTTTATCCATTTTCGTATTTTCTCCTTTCTTCTTTTGCCAGCCGGATTATCTCCGAACCCTTATCCAATACGGCAGTCACGGCGTTGTTCAATGCTTCATAATCGGGAACGGCACTCCCATGAAGCTGTTTATAAAGTTCCCTTAATGGTTGGTCGGCACGCAGTATCTCCCACGAACTACGTAGGTGGTGTGTCAGGGCGTCCAGTTCTTGAAAGTCTTTCCGTTGTTCCCCATCCCTGACCGACTGCATTTCCTTTTCGGTTTCCGCTATCAGTTTATCCAACATGACGGATTCATTGCCGTAAGACAGTAGGGAGGAGAAATCAGGCTTTTCATTTTGTTTACCTTTCATGGCGCACTTGTCGGAAACTTCCATCAGCTCCGATATGGAAAACGGCTTGAGAAGGCAATCAGAAAATCCACGTTCTAAAAGTTCCTCTCTGTTGCAACTGCCCGAAGCGGTTGTTACAATAATCGGAATGATCCTTGAATTGCCCACATTGGAGGTGCGTAGCAGTTCCAACAGCTCGAAGCCGTTTATATCCGGCATATTCAAATCGGTCAGAAGCAGACTGTATTCTTTCCGGCGTATCATTTCCATCAGTTCCGCCGCATTGGTACAGGTATCGCAATGTATCCCTTCTTGTGCATACATTTCTTTCAGCATTAGGAGAAGTACCTTGTCATTGTCGATGGCAACAATATCATGGAGTGTTCGGTTATGATGAATCTGTGTTTTATTTATCCGTTCCGGCAATTCCTCGGCTGACTGCATGGGTATCTCCACCGTGAAACGGCTGCCCTTGCCTTTCTCGCTCTTCAGCTGGATTGTGCCGCCGAGCATTGTCACAATGCGCTGAACAATGGAAAGACCTAATCCGAAGCCGTCCTTTGCGGCAGCGTTTGACAAACGTTCAAACGCACCGAACACACGTTGCTGTTCCTCTTCGGTCATACCCGAACCCGTATCTTTGACGATAAGTTTCAGCATACCGTTATCATACCCCATTGTCAGAGAAACGGCACCGTTCTCAGTGAACTTGATGGCGTTTGACAGCAGGTTATTTCCAATTTGTAGAATGCGTTCCTTATCGGTCAGTACAACAGCATCCGTGTGATTCGTCACAGTAAGAGCAAGTCCCTTGTTTATGGCAATTGGCATAAACTCTGATTCGAGCGTATGCGCTATTGATGAAATCCTACACGTGGAGAAATTAGGTTGTTCCTTGCCGTCGTCCAGCCGGAAGAAACTCAGAAGAGTATTAAGCATTTCACGCATACGGTCGGAGGATTGCTGAATATTTCGGATATACATCCCGGTTTTATCCGCATTGAAGTTTTTTTGTATCAGTCCGGCATAGCCCGTTATTGCAGTCAGCGGTGTGCGTAATTCATGGGTAATGGTATGTACGGCTTTCTTGCGGGAGGTTATCAGTGCCTCGTTTCGCTTTGCCATTTGTTGCAGTCGCTCGATTAAATCTGCGGTTTCCTGTTTATATCGCTTGATGCGGTTGGCATTTCGGTGTATGATGATATATGATATGACCAGTAGCAGTATAACGAACCCTGTCAAGCCCCCAATCTGAATGAACGACCGTTCCCGCATGGCTGTTATCTCGGCTTCCCGCTTTTGTAGGTCAGTTTGTACTTTCCCGTCTATTTGAACAACCAGTCCTTGCAGTTGCCTGTTAAGTTCCGCATTTCGTGCGGCAAGGCTATCGGCATGAACCGATAAGCGGCGGCTTTGCGCCTGTTGTTCGGTTCTCATATTCCGGTTAAAGGAACGGTGCATCGTGGTAGTCACAGTTGGTTTCGCTTCTTCCTTTTTGCCGAAGATGCCCAAGAAACCTTTGCGCTTGGACTTCTTGGGCTGTTCCTGCACACTCTTCTGCACGATTACAGGTACTTGACTGGTTATCTTATCGTTGATGGCTTGTTGTTGTTCAAGTATTTGAACGATTTGGCACATCTGCCGTTCCTTATCTTCGAGAAGATGGCGTACGCTGTCTATACGCTCTGCCGGATAGGTAGCTTTGAAACGGCAGAGCATACTATCCATTGCCATACGCTGTGCATGGTAATGTTCGATATCTTTATCGTTCCATTCCAGTATTGTTTCACCAAATAGAGAAAATTTTATCATTTGAATATTGATATTGTTTATCTCTTTTCGGAACTCGTCTATTTTTTTATTGTCAAGTTCTAATGCTTCTATCTCCTGCCATTCATAGAAGCTATTATATGCTATACATCCGATAAGAACGGAGATAAGTATATACCCCAACCGTATTGTCTTATAGAAATTCCTGGATCGTTCCATTATTTTGATGATACTGATTTTTCAAACATGAATAAAAGTTTATCCTTTTCTTCCATACGGGTATTATCAGAATAACCGCCTTTTGTTATTTGATACCCACACGGCTTAACCATAAAAGTGCCTAAGCCTTTAGTGTATGAACTTACTTCTGAAGCATAGTCTTTACTTGTATTTAATGGAACTTTCCCTTCAATAAGACACCACTCTTTATTACAACTGATACCTTTAATCTCAGACATCATTTTTTGCAGATCTGTAATAGCTTTGGAACTTGCTACTTGTGGTATCTGTAACTCAAAATAGAGCATCGGTTCGAGAATATCCACTCCTGATTGTTGCAAAGCCAACCTGAAGACATAAGGAGACAATTGTCTAAAATCGGCAGGGGTACTTATCGGACTATAATAAAGGGCATAAGTAAAGGTTACTTTCAAATCCGTCACTTCCCATCCATGCAATCCCGATTGGCAAGACATACGGATTCCTTCAAAAACGGCATTTTGAAAAGAATGGTTCAGATAACCAAAGGAGATTTCACTTTCGATTTGCACCCCTGACCCTATCGGTAAAGGTTCCAGAGTCAGTCCTATTGAGGCCCAGTAAGGGTTGGGAGGGACTTCGATATGGATAATCTTATTCACCTTCTTTTTAGGTCGTTCTTTGTAGATAGTCTTGATTTCATCAAAATGGGTCTTTACGGAGAATCGTTCTTCCAGCAATGTTTGTATGATTTCTTTTTGGGTTAAACCATATAACGAGATTTCCAATTCATCACTATATGAATTTATGGAAAAGGACAGAGACGGGTCTTCAATAAACAATACATTTAGAGCGGATATCAACTTGCTTCTCTCTTCGGGCTTGTCTGGTCGGACAGAAGATTTGAGGGCGGGATGCTGATGAGATAATCCTTGAATCAGACAAGGTTTAACACCTAAATAATCTCCGATTCTTAATTCTTCTATATCTTCTATAATTGCGATATCATTAGCAACCACTTCATCAACATTTATCTCTTTGCCCTGATAAATGGTTTTTAGATTTTTAATCTTGATGAATTTTTCCGAATCATTGACTTTTATAACGGTTCGAAGTCTCAGACTTCCGTCAATAATTTTTAGAAAACTTCTTTTATGCCCTTTGGGGTCATGTTCTATTTTATAAAGATAAGCTGAAAGTCTATTTGGGACTGATGCCGGAGGAAATATAAAAGAAATGATGGCGTCTAACAACTCATTGATGCCAATATTGCACATTGCTGATCCATGCAAGACCGGATAGGCTTTGGCTTTTGCCACAAGAGCGATTATCGCATTCCAATAATCTGCCGGTAAGATTTCTTTATCCGCCAAATATAGTTCTAATATATCGTCGTCATGGTTGCATACAAATTCTTTGTGTTCTGCCCTTATATCTGTTGAGGTGCAAATCGGGTAAACTACTCCATCGACAACCGTTTGCATAAACAAGACGTCTTGCGACAGATTTGTTTTTATGTCCAGATATAAACGCTCAAGATTTACGCCGGCACGATCAATCTTATTGATAAATATAATTGTCGGGATTTGCAGTTTTTGCAAAGTCTTGAACAGCAACTTTGTTTGTGCTTGTATGCCTTCCTTTGCCGATAATATGAGGACTGCTCCATCAAGCATTTTGAATGTCCGCTCCACCTCTGCAATAAAATCCATGTGTCCCGGAGTGTCAATGATATTGCATTTCACACCATTCCAAACAATAGATGTCGTAGAAGCCCGAATAGTAATTCCTCTACGTTTTTCTATATCCATAGAGTCTGTTATGGTGTCACCTTTATCAACACTGCCGCGCTTTTCCGTTGCTCCGCAGGCAAATAGCAGATTTTCGGTTACGGAAGTTTTTCCTGCATCAATGTGAGCAAGAATTCCTAAATTTATAATGTTCATTTGATTAAGCAATAATATACTACAATAGATGCATTGCCGAAACGCACCTTTTAATACCTCCTCGTAGCATGTGGAAAACTACAGGATTCTTAACTCGTATTAATATGTATATTATTACTGCCGCATAATTGAACGCAAATTTACGAAAAAAAAGTTCCCTGACAAAAGCACAAAGAACTTTTTTAATCTATACGTATTTTTATTTGGTATTATTAATTTGTTATTTGATGATGAGGGCTATTCATATAAATGTAGGTTAAATTTTTCTGACCATTTCAAACTGTTGTCCTTTTGGGGTAAGTCCTAATGATGACAAGAAACCAGTGACTGATTCACAATCGCAATCAACATTAGTAAATTTGAGTACATCGCTTTGAAAATGACTGACAGCACTTTTAAGCAAGGACTTGCCTATTCCTTTACGCCGGTAATCTTTTGCAACTGCGAGGGATGAAATATCGCCTGATGCCGGTTCAAAGATAACAAATCCGACAAGTTCTTCTCTTTCATAAGCTCCCAATATGTCCAAATTGTCGATTCCGCGTTCCAGTGAAGCCCTGTCATTTTGCCATGAAGGATGAAAATCGAACCAGGCCGTTTGGTTAAGGCAGTTTTTTAAATCCGATGGGAGTATGCGACATGCAGTATGGTTTACTTGCAATACAGGAACAATATCGCTCAGTTTGGCAGAGTAGTAGTTGAAATTTCTCTGTGTTTCAAAGCCTAATTTGCGATATATTTTTATTGCTTTGTGATTGTGTTGCAAAACTTCCAGTACATATTGCCGAACTCCTTGTTGATATATCAATTCGAGGCTGAAAGTGAATATTTTTTGGGTTAGGTGTAATCCCCGGAATGAAGGTACGGTTCCCGTCCCTGTGTCATAAGCCGTCAAGATGTTGTTGTACATGCCTGTTCCGTTAAACACAAAAGAAATCAGCCGTCCTTCGAAAAATGCTCCGAAAGATAGTTGTGGATTGTATCCTCGTCGGTCGAGCATGCGTCGCAATTCATCCGCATTCAAAGAGAAATCATAATCTTTGAATGCGGATGAGAATGCCGCATACAAATCTTTGAAAGAAACGGACTCTAAAGAATGAATGATGATTCCCATATCGGACGGTGTTATGTGTTTGGATTTTTATCACTATTCTCTACGGTTAAACCGTGCTGTTTGAGAAAGCTGAGCTTATCCCAATAACCTCTTTGGAAAACGATTTTATCGTTTTGCACATGGAAGAATCCGCATCCTCGCAACCCGAGCGGATCTTTCCATTCCATGATAGCCCATTCTCCATCCTCGAATATATGCTCAACAATACAAACCATTTTTGAGGTTGCAAATTCATTTACAAACATTTTATGGATAGCTGTTTTTCCTATAACCGGGGTGTTTGCGACTTGATGGTTTATGGCATCCTGAGCGTATAAGTTTGCCAAAGCGACTGCATCGGCGGCGTTGAAGCAGTCAATCCATTCTTGTAGTATCTCTTTTGGCGTCATATTTTTCGTATCTTTTATTCTTTAATATTTAATTGTTGCTTTTTCCTCTATAAGTTAGAATTAGATATTTTTCTAATTCCTTTTGAAATGATCATCAAAAACAAAATTAGTATTTTTTTCTGTTTTACTGATGATTCTGTAGAAATATTCTCGTTCATATTATTGTGTCATAAGGAACGTGTCAAAAAAGCGGTTTCCACATTACAGCTTTATGGTAAAATGAGTTTAACCAACTACATAACGCAATCTGTTGTCGGTACTGTTATCTATTTCCCATTCGTATTCTATTTAGCCCCTTATTGTGGGTATGCAGCAAGTTATCTTATCGAATTCACTCTCTTTGGGAGTCAAATATGGTTGTGCAAATGGTGGCTGACAAAACATAAACAAGGTTAGTTGGAATATTTTTTGGTATAATGTTTATAAACATAAATCAAGAAAGAATAAATAAATTTAATAGAGGCTGCCCAAAAAGAAAGAAATCCTTACAATCACTCTTCTACAGATACTTGCAGAGGGGATAAGATTTACTTTTAGACCTTTTGGATAGCCCCTATTAATATTTTATATAAAATTCATAATTTTAAATTTTTATCCCTTTCGATCGGTTTTCATCCTTAAACTGAAAACCCGGACGCCCGATAATGATATGATTGGCAATGAAATTGCCAGACGGACTTCGTTTATCCATCGGGCTGCGTATCGGTGGTGCATCATCGGTTTGTTGTGGCGATATGCTCCGTACACCTTCCGAAACAGGCTTGACCTCCTGTCCGTCGTTCTCCTTTTCGGCGACATCGGGTGTAGGCGGCGCAAGCTCTAACTGTATTTTGCGGTCAAGCGCGGCAAGTTCGGACTTCAACTGTTTCAGTTCGTCCTCCTTTTTCCATACCTTACTTGCTATCTCCTGCAACTGTGGGACTTCCTTTTCCAGCACCTCGTTCTTTCCCTTATACTGGTCGATGATGGACGGAATCCTCTCCAATGCGTTCAGGAAATTACGTGCGGCGGCTACCGGATCAGCCATCGCCAGATGCCCGTTATTGTAAGTGTACTTGTAGTTTCCCTCCACCACGAAACGGTTGTCGGTAAACTCCAGCCCCTCTTTGAGTATTCTCTCGCTGACCACCTTTATCGGAAAACCGTAAAGTTCCCCGACAGGCTTGTACAAACCGCCCGTCGTGGCGTTCTTGGCGATTTCCTGCAAACGCTTTCCGATAACCTTTTCATCGGTAGAATCCACACCGTCCACCTTGACAGCATTCTGGCGATTGCCCTCCTTATCGGTCTTGACAACGGAAAGAAAGCGGTTCCAATCTTCCGTCATGGCTTCGATTACCGCCGTATTGTTGCGCAGTTCCCCCGTCTTGGCTTCCAGCTTGAACTCCGAATCGCGCTTGCCCTTGTTGAACGACTTGCGTTCCCCTTCGAGCGAGGCGATACGCTTTTCCAGTTTCGCCTTGTCCAAAAGGTCGGTATTGCCGGAGAGCAACGCCATGTACTCCGAGAAGTTCATGCCCGATTTCTCGTCCATAGCCCCCTCGTCGATGGTACGCGCGCCCATCGCCCCGCTTTTGAGCTGCGAGATGAATGTCTGCTTGCAGTGCAGCAGGTTGAACTTGTAGCTGTCCAGCGACTTTTCCACAGCGTAGATGATGACATCCACGTTGTTCCCGGCAAAATGCTTGGCAATCTCGTTGCCTGCCCTGACTCCCCGTCCGTCACGCTGTTGTAGGTCGGACGGACGCCACGGCGTATCCAAATGATGGATTGCGACACACCGTTTCTGCGCGTTCACACCCGTTCCGAGCATGGAGGTGGAGCCGAACAGCACGCGCACCGTTCCGGCGTTCATGGCGTCTATCACCCCCTTGCGTGCCTTGTCGGTCTTGCACTCCTGAATGAAGCGCACCTCGCCTGCCGGGATGCCGTAGTCCTCCGTCAGTTTCCGCTTTATCTCGCTGTACACGTTCCACCCGTCGCCCGGCTGGTACGTTCCCAGATCCGAGAACACGAACTGCGTGCCTTTCTGCGCGTCATACCTGTGGTAATACTCCGCAATCGTCTTGGCGCAGTGCGAAGCCTTGTTGTCGGGGTGGTCTTCGTAATGCGGGTCTATCATGCGCATATCGAGAGCCATCTTGCGGGCGTAGTCGGTGGCGATAAGCATCTTCGCCTTCTCCTCCGTTTCCGACAGGGGTGGTCTGCCCAGCAGCGTGGCGTCACCCGTCTTGGCGAACTGCATCAGCTTTTGGATGAAGTCCTCCTGCTCCGGCGTCGGCGGTATGTGGTGCAGTATCTCGTTCTTGTGCGGACGGTCCACGCCCACGTCCTCCGCCGTGCGGTAGTCGGTTATCTCGTTGTAGAAGGCGGCAAGCTCCGGCACTTTGATGAAGTAGCGGAAACGCTCCTTCTGCACCACGTTGTTCGTCACGTTGAACTCGAAGTCGGTCGTCTTCTTGGCAAAGATAGCCGCCCAAGCGTCAAAGCAACGAATATCCTGCCGTTCCAGTTCCTTAGGGCGAAGGTACTTGAAGAGCAGGTACAGCTCCGTCAGCGAGTTGCTGATGGTCGTACCGGACAGGAACGTAGCCCCCAAGTCCTTGCCCGTGCGTTCCTGTATGGTACGTATGGCAAAGAGCATGTTCAGGGCTTTCTGGCTTCCTTCCGAGTTTCCCAATCCCGCCACACGGTCGTGCCGCGTGTTGAAAGTCAGGTTCTTGAATTGATGGCTCTCGTCAATGAAGATATGGTCGATGCCCATCTGCTTGAAGTCCACCACATCATCCGTGCGCGATTGGATGGCATGTTCCACCTTCTCCAACTTCGCTTCAAGGTTGTGCTTGCGCTTTTCCAGCCCTTTCAGCATCGCCCTCGACACGTTCTTGCCCTGTTGCCGCAGGACTTCGAGATTTTCCTCCACCGTGTCAAGCTCCGCTTGCAGGATGCGCTGCTGCAACTCCGGCGACTGCGGAATCTTGCCGAACTGGTCGTGCGACATGATGACGCAATCGTAGTCGTTGTTCTTGATGTTGTTGAAGAAACGCACGCGGTTGGCGGTCGAGAAGTCCTTCTCCGAGGCATAGAGAATCCGCGCGTTGGGATATGCCGCCTGATAGGTGGCGGCAATCTCCGCGACATTGGCTTTCAGCCCGATAATCATCGGTTTGTGCGCCAAGTTCAGGCGCTTCATCTCATGCGCTGCAATACACATTATCAGCGTTTTACCGGTTCCCACCTCGTGGTCACAAATGCCACCGCCATTCTGTTTGAGCATCCAGACGCAATCCATCTGTGACGGATAGACGCTCTTGATACCCCGGCTTGCCAGCCCTTTGAGGTTGAGGTCGGGAAATGTCTGGTGAGAGCCGTCATACTTTGGGCGCACGAAACAGTTGAACTTGCGGTTGTACATCGTCGTCAGCCGTTCCTTGAACTGCGGCGACTGCTCTTCCAGCCATTCCGAGAACCCGTTGCGGATTTCATCAATCTTGGCGTTGGCGAGCTGTATGCCCTCGCTGTCACGCACCTTGATGTCATTGCCATGCTCGTCCTTACCGATGGATTTCATCATGTCCGGGCAGGTGTTGTGCAGGGCGTGTTTCAACAGGTGCATGCCGTCATAGTTCCGGTAATAGCCCTTCACTAAAAACTCGTCCGTGATTTTCATGGTGCGGCAGCCGCACGCCACCGAAAACTCATCCATGCTTGCGGAGTAGGCGATTTTCACGTCCGTGTCGAAAAGATGGCTCATATAGGCGGCATACACGCCCGTCGGAATCCAGCGTTCCCCGAAATTGAAGTCGAGGTCCTCAAAGGCGATGCGCGGCGGCTCGGCTTCTTTCAGAGCCTCCAACGCCTGCTTCACTTCCGGCATACGTCCGTTTTCGGGGTTGTCGCCCATCCATGCCTCGATGCGCTCCGCCTTTTCTATCACATTCCCGGCGATGAACCTGTCCTTTATCTCGTAACCGGTTACGAGCGGGTTGTAGAAGATGCGTCCTTTGAGGGCGTCAAGCAATCCCTCCTCCGTGCTGTCGGTTATCTCCCGCATATAGTCGAGATTGACCGTGCCGAACTTGTTGAGCGACGCGGAGAGTGCCTCTTCGGGAGAGCTTACGTTGGCATGGCTCTCCACAGAGAAGGAAACGGGACGCTCGAAAATGTCCGCCTTGACGAACCTGCCGTCCTCCGCCCGTTCCAGCGAAAGGATGTCGCGTCCGGCGACATCCATCATCAACAGTTTCACGTTATGCTTGGCATTGAGGTTGCCGTAGCGCATGACAAACTCATCGTAGCAGGTGTTCAACGCTCCGCGTTGCGCAGACCCTTCATCGTGATACTCCGCCTCGTAGCGGTAAAGCCGCTCGTATGCGTCACGGAGTGACACATACAACATCGCTTTCTCCTTCTGGTAGCCGGTCAGGTCAAGCGGTTGGAATGTCGCGCCGTAAGGCGTGAGGCCCTTCAAATAACCGAGATTGCGTGAAGCATCCAGTACCATAGAGCCGTCACGGTAGTGCGGCTCCAGCATACCGTTGAACGGACGGGGAGAAAGGTCGAGAGGTTCCTCCTTCGGCTTTTCCGTTTCAAATTCAGGGAAAAGGGAAGTTGTTGTCTCACTTGCGTTATTGTCCGTAACGGGAACGGTTGCGACTTCCGTCTGTGCTTCGGGGCGTTTTGTCGCTTCCTTTTCCGGCATGTCAATGGCGGGAGCGGCTTTCACCGCCGTCCCGTCCACCCGTTGCTTCTCCTGATGCTGTGCCGCCAGCCTGCGAAGTTCCTTGCGTCGCTCCGGCGTGAGGTCCATCATCATTTCATAGAAACCGTTGATGGGCGGATTGGTGTCCCAATCCAAAGAGGCGTAAATATCATCCAGATCGCCTTTGGCTGCGAAACTCACCGGCTTTGTTTCATGGCTGTCCCTCTTCTCCGTCAGTGGTGCAACAGACGGCTGTGGCGGTGCAGTCGTAACCTTCGGCGTAACCTGCGCCTGCGGTTTGGGAGGCATACGCCTTGCCGGGCTTTCCTTTTTCGCCGTCTTTTTCTTCTTGGCGGGGGCTTCCTGCTTGCGTACTTCCTCGGTCATGCCCCAGAGGTCGAGCAGGGAGAGCTGCACGCCCTCCGAATAATCGGGGCGGCGCGGCTCTATCTCCGACTTTTCTTCCTCCGGCTGCGGTGTTGCCGCTTCGGGCTTCGCTGCCATTTCATGACGTGGCTGTATCTCAGGAGTGACAACCGGTGTGGAAATGGTTTCTGTTACCGTGCTTTTCCCCTGTGCCGGATGCAGGCTGTGCATTTCATACAGCTTTTTGTCCAACTTATACAGCTCAATATCCATATGTTCCCGCAAATCCTCCGCCATTTGCCCGATGCCGTCCCGGTGCATGACTTTATAGGCTGGTTTCCCGTAAGGGTCTGTGCCGCTTATCAGATCCGAGTGGGGAATCATGCCGATGCTGCCGACATACCCGTTCTGGAAACTGCCTATCGGTGTCTTTTCCGTCTGCACGAACAACTCTTCATAATCGTACAGCTCCCGTTTCTTGCCGCTGTTCTTTTGCAGGATAATCAGGTCGCTGCCCACTTCCGTACCCGCGTTGTCCGTGAAGAGGTTGTTCGGCAGGCGTGCGACTCCCACCAGATTGGCATTACGCATCATATACTCGCGTATGGGCGCGTTGGACGGTGCGTCCAGTACCCCTTGAGAGGTGATGAACGCCACGATGCCGCCCTCACGCACCGCGTCAAGGCTTTTCAGGAAGAAGTAGTTGTGTATTGCCTTCGGTGCGGAACGCCTTGCCGGGTCTTGGCTTCCTGTAAATTCCGGGTCGAACACAGCCACGTCGCCGAACGGGATGTTCGAGATGGCAAGGTCGAAATAGTCCGTGAAGGGCTTCTCTATCTTCTCGAATCCCTGCACCCTTACCTTTTGGTCGGGATGCAGGTGTCCCAATATCTTGCCCGTCATCAGGTCTTTCTCGAAAGCCATGATGTCCGCGTCCGGCTTGTTTTCCAGCACGGCATCCACGAATGCGCCCACGCCCGCCGACGGCTCCAGCACACGGTCGGGACGTATGCCGTGTTCATGCAGAGCCTCCGCAATCGTGCCGGTTATCTCCGGCGGGGTGTAGAAAGCGGTCAGCACGGACTGCTTCATGGCATCCACGTACCGCTTGTACTCCGTATCGTCCTTGCTGTTTTCACGCACCAGCCTGTGCAGTTCTACCGTAGGGGTAAACAGTTCGAGGTCCGATTTCGCCCAATGCACGGCATCCGTCAGTTCCTTTGCAGGATTCAGTATGCACTTCAACCCGCCGAAACCGCAATACTTCCGAAGTATGGCTTGTTCCTCGGCGGTTGCCGTCCTCCGTTCCCTGTCAAGGATGAATGCCGTCCGTATCGCCTCGATGTTGTCCCGCAGCCGTTGTTTGCGGTTAAACGCCATATTCCCCGATATAAAGGACGGCGGCTCCCGTCAGCTCCGTGTAGAGCAGGTCGTATTCGGGCGACAGGGCGAAATTGTCGTCCGAAAGGTCATAGGCGGAGAATACGTTGCCGACCGGCGGCAGCAACTTTCGGATGAAGGCTTCGCGTTTCTTTCCCGGCACTTCGTCGGCAAACTCGTTTTCCACGACTTCGCGGAGGATGGCGTACTTGGAATAGCGAAGCCCCCGCAGGAGCGTGTCCATCGCCAACTCCTGCGCCCCTTCGGGCGGATAGCCTTCGAGCCGCGCACGCTCATACGTTTCGGCGGCACGGTCGGCACGCTCCCGGATGAAGGCATCGTCGGAAGCCTGTTCAAACCTGTTCGTGCGGAGGTAGTCCAGCAGGTACAGACCGTAATAGGAAAAGTCGGTCTGACCCTCGTTTTTCTTCTTGTTGTTCATTACTTTGGAATTTAGTGGATTGATAATGACGGGGATAGTCGTCTGAAAAGGAGAAAGAAAAGGCACTCGGTATCCCTCCGAGTGCCACCACTAAATCCAAAGTATGAGTGTAATCCGGTATCGAAGAACAATTCATTACTCTGAACAAGTGGCAAAGGTAGTGCAAATCGAAGACAATACGAAATAAACCCGTTTATTTCTATTGTTGAGGTGCAGCCTACTTTCTCAAAAGTTAATACTATTTCTTCCGTCCTGAAAATTTCCTGCTCGTGTTCCTTTCGGGGAACACGAAAGTCGTGTTATAGTCCCCGTCAAAGGCGACTATGGCGTCGAAGCTCTTGCCCTGCTTGCTCTTGAAGCCTTTGAGCAGCTTCGTATGCCCGTCGGTGAGCAGGTCTTTGATCTCGTCATCGGAAAGGGTGCGGTTCGCTTTCAGGCGGAACACGGGCAGCCCGCACTCCGCGTTGTCGCAGCGTACCACCTTGCCGTAGAACTGCATGCTGCCCGTCCCGCACTTGGGACACTTGCAGCCGGAATCCCTGCGGGCGAACAGTTTGTCGCACGAGAGCAGTTCGGAGGTGATTTCGCGTGTGTACGCCTCTATCTCCCTGCGGAAGGTTTCGGCGGGCATTTCCCCGCGCTCGATGCGTGCCAGATTCTTCTCCCATTCGCCCGTCATGGTTACGTCGGCGATGCGCATCGTCTTCACGACCGAATAGAGGGCAAGCCCTTTTTCAGTCGGCACAAGCGATTTCTTGCAGCGTTCCATGTAGCCGCGCTTGAAGAGCGTTTCGATAATCGCCGCACGGGTGGCGGGCGTGCCGATGCCGCAGTCCTTCAACGCCTGACGGAGTGCATCGTCCTCTATGTCCTTGCCCGCCGTTTCCATTGCCGACAACAGTGTCGCTTCTGTATGCAGCGGCTTGGGTTTGGTCTTTCCCTCCGTGATGGAGCAGCCTTTCAGCGTCAGCGTGTCGCCTTCCCGCCAATCGGGGATGGAGGTTTCTTCCTTGTCCTCCACGCTATAGACGGCACGCCATCCGGCTTGCCTGATGACGCTGCCTTTCACCGTGAACTCCACTCCGGCACACTCCGCCGTGACGGTGGCGGTGTCCTTGACGCATTTTTCGGAGAAAGCCTCGATCATGCGTCCGGCAACCATCTGATAGACGGTGCTGTCCTCTTTGGAGAGGAATAGTGGCTTCTCGCCCGTGACGAGCAGGGCGTGGTGGTCCGTCACCTTGCCGCCGTCCACGCTTCTGCGTGTCGGGACGCATTTCGGCTGCACCTTGCCTTTCCATTCGGGCAAAGCCCCGATGAAGGCGAGCAGCTTGGGGATTTCGGCGAACACGTCTTCGGGTATGTAGCGGCTTCCGGTTCGCGGATAGGTGATGAGCTTCTTCTCGTAAAGCTTCTGCGCGATTTCAAGCGTCTGTTCCGCCGTGAAGCCGTGCTTGGCGTTGGCTTCCTTCTGGAGCGTCGTCAGGTCGTACAGCAGCGGTGTTTCCTCCGTCTTCTCCTTGCGTTCGGCTTTCGTGACGGTGGCTGTGCCTGCCGACTTCACCTTATTATATAGTTCCGTCGCAGGCTCTTTCTCTTTCCACTTTTCGGAAGAGGAAAACTTCACCGTTCCTTCATCGCAGCCGTCCGTTGCGATATGGAGCTGCCAGAAGGCTTCGGGCGTGAAGCGGCGGTTCTCCCAATAGCGTGCGCACACCATCGCCAACGTGGGTGTCTGCACCCGCCCGATGGAGTACGTGCCGTGTCCGGCGGCGATGGAGAGTGCCTGCGTGCCGTTGATGCCCACGAGCCAGTCTGATTCGCTCCGCGCTTTGGCGGCAAGATAGAGGTTGTCGTATTTGCCGCCCGCTTCGAGGTTGCGCAGTCCCTCGCGGATAGCCTTGTCGGTAAGCGAGCTTATCCAGAGGCGGACGAACGGGGTGGTGCATCCGGTATAATGGTAGAGGTAGCGGAAGATAAGCTCACCCTCGCGCCCTGCATCGGTCGCCACGATGATCTGTTCGCTTTCCTTGAATAGCCGGGCAACGGTCTTGATCTGCGCCACCACGCCGCTGTCGGGCTTGTAGCCCTTCTCCGTCTTTACCTGACGGGGGACGAGCGTGAAGGTGTCGGGAATGACGGGCAGATTGTCACGGACGAAACCGCGTATGCCGTAGCCGTCGGGCATGGCAAGCTGCACAAGGTGTCCGAACGCCCAAGTCACGGCGTAGCCGCCTCCCTCGAAATATCCTTCCTCTCTCTTTGTCGCGCCCACGATACGGGCGATCTCACGTGCCACAGACGGCTTTTCTGCAATGATTGTCTTCATATTCTTCTGTCGTTTTGAATTTTACAAATGTTACTTCGGATTTAGTGGCGGACACGGGATTACATCTTCATGCCCTTGTTGTTTCTTTTCTGCTGCTGTTGCTGTGCGGTGTCCTTCGGGGCGGTCTGTCCCTTCCGCAACGGCTCTTTCAGGTTCTTGGTAGCCTCGTTGGTCTTGCCCTCGCTGTTCACCGCCACCTGCGTGCGGCTCTCGTTGGAAGGGGCGACCTTCTGCGCGTTGTCGGGGTTGGTGTCGTAGCGGTACGGGCGTCCCTTCTCCGGGTTGAACTTGATGTACATCGTGGCGTGGAAGCCCTGCTTGTCGGTCACGTTCTCTAATTTCACGGCTTTGCCAGCCACGTAGTCGGCTTTCTGCTGTTCGGTGAAGTCCACGCCGCTCCATTTGCTGATGGGGCGGATGCTGCCGTCGGCGTTCGTCCACGTGTTGCGGCGTTGCTCCTTGTTCGTGCCTCCGGCATTCTCCGTACCCTGCGCCTGTCCCTGTGCGGGGGTGTTCTTCGTTTCCTGCGTCCGGGCGGTACGGGGCGACCTGCCGGTTCCCGGCACGAACTCCACGCCGCGCTGCTCCACGTTCACTTGCAGGGTGGTGACGAACTTCCTGCCGTCCTTGCGCTCGATGAGCTTGTCGCGCACGGGCAGCCCGGCACGCAGCATGTCCTGCTCCTGCTTGGTGATTTCCGTCTTGCCGATGCGTTCCGGTATGCGCACCTTGTTCGTCGGGACATCCGTGATTTCGTTCGTCTTGCGGTCAATACTGACGAACGAGGGGATGATCTCGCCCGTTTCCCTGTCCACGAGGTCCACGACCCTGCCGAGGTTGCCTGTTTCGCGCAGGTTCTTCCGGTCGTCGTCGGAGAACTTGTGTTCCTTGTACTCGTCGAGCTTCTGCTCCTTGCGGATGAAGTGCGGCACAAGGCTGACATTGCCCTCGCCGTCCTTCTTGAAGGAGAGGCGGGCGTCCAGCTCGAAAGCCTCTCCGCCGAAATTGGGCGACACCCTCACCAAGTCGGACTTGCCGTAGTTG
Source organism: Bacteroides zoogleoformans (assembly GCF_002998435.1). Lineage (NCBI taxonomy): Bacteria > Pseudomonadati > Bacteroidota > Bacteroidia > Bacteroidales > Bacteroidaceae > Bacteroides > Bacteroides zoogleoformans. Next base: position 756,178 of record NZ_CP027231.1, read on the forward strand.
AGCATTCTGTTAAGGTCGCCCGACTTTTCAAGGTCGTCGCGCTTCACGCCCCATTTCTCCTCCAACTCCTGCCAGTTGATCTTGCTCTCGTCGATGGGCTGGTAGCCCCGGTTGCCCTGCGTCTGCTGCGGGCTTTCCTGATTCTGTTCGTTTTTCTGTTCCATCTCTTCCTGTTTTTTAGGTTCGTCATCTTGTTTCTGTTCCGGTTGTTCCTGCTTTTCGGCGGACTGCTCCTCCTGTACTTTCTTTTCGTAGCCGGAGGTGTCCACCTTGTGGGGCGCAAGCAGTTCCTTGTTGCCGTCGGGGTCTTTCAGCAAGTCCTTGATAACCTCCAGCAGCTTGTCGGCTTGGTCCGCCGCGACACGGTAGAAACCGAAGCGGCTGGGTTCCTTGCACTGCCGGAAGAAGTTCTTGAAGAAGTTGTCCAGCACGTCGCCGTGCCGGTCGAATTGCAGGAAACTCTGCGCGTTCTCCGCTTTCGCGGGGATGCGCTTGGGGGAGCCGTCGGCGTTCAGCCCGGCTACCACGCTGATTTCGCCCGTCTTCTCGTCACGGACAACCAGCACGTCCTTTTCGTCTTTTTTCTTTGCCATCTGAAAAATGTTTTAATGGTTATTTTTGAAAGAAATTATGGATACGGGCCTTGTAGAAGGCTATATCTTCCTTGCGGAAGTCCTTTACATGTTCGGAGAGGAACGTCAGCACGTCCGCCTCGCTGTAATAGGTCTTTTTGCCGAGCGTCTTGTAAGGCAGCGCGCCGATGCTGCGGTAGCGTTGCAGGGTGCGCTTGCTGATTTGGAGCAGCATGCACAGGTCTTGGTTGTCGAAAAGCCTGATCCCGTTCATCGGGTTCGGGGCTTTGCCGGACGGCTGCATGGAGAGCAGCATCTCGTCCTGACGGTCGAGCCGTTCCATCACCTTCTGCATCCAGTTCTCGAAATTGTTGCGGGTAAGCAGTTCCATGTCCTACGTCCTCCTTCCTTTGGGTCTGCCGCCCGTGCGCAGCGTGTGGTTGCGTTTCAGCTGTTCCGGTGTCGCGGCTTCGCCCGTGACGGTGCTGTCTTCGAGCAGGCGGTCTATTTCAGACTGCCGGTAGCGGCACTTGCCGCGCAGCACGACATAGGCGATGCGCTGTTCGCTGCGCATGCGCTGGAGGGTGCGGCAACTCACGTTCAGCAGGTGCGCCGCCTCGCGGGTGGTGAGCAGCCTGTCGGGGGATTCTTCCTTCCTACCGCCGGAAACGGCACGCACGTGTGCCGCTATCTCGGCTATCTGTTCCGTCAATGCGGTGAAGGCGGAACTTTCCATCGTTATCACTTTCATATTCAGTCCTTTCTTTTGGTTTATTTGCATGAACATAGGCTGCGCCTCGGCATACCGTTCAAGCGAGCTTGACGTGCTGCGCTCGGCTTGCGCTATGTTTCTGCGACAAAATTCGGCAATAAACCAAAGGGGCTTTAACAGCTCACTACGTGGCTCACGTAAGATTTTTACGGATAATGGCTCCGTAACCCGGACAGACGACGCAACAAGCTGCCTTTTAGTGGGAAACGGCACGTGTTCAAGGCGGCTTCGTTACCTTTGCGGCAAACTCTGAAATGTTTTGCTTATGGAAATAGTATCTATCGAGAAAAAGACCTTCGAGATGATGGTGGCGTCCTTCAACGCCCTCGCGGAGAAGGTAGCCGCCCTGAGGCGCAGGAGCGACGGCGGGCGGATGGAAAGGTGGCTCACGGGCGAGGAGGTCTGCGGGCAGTTGAGGATCAGCCCGCGCACGTTGCAGACCTTGCGTGACAGGCGGCTTATCGGCTACTCGCAGATTAACCGCAGGTTCTATTACAAGCCGGAGGAGGTCAAAAAGCTCATTCCGCTTGTCGGCACGCTCTATCCCTGCGGGAAATGATTTGATTTTTATTATTCACAACCCACTGAATCCGAAATGATGATGAACGAGAACAATGAAGTGTTTACAATGGAGGACGAGCCGCTTGCCTCCGTCGTGCAGAACATGCGCAAAGGCTCGAAATGGCTCTCCGCCTTTCTGGAAAGTTACCGCCCGCCGTTGGACGGGGAACGTTACCTGACGGACAGGGAGGTGGCGGAACTGCTCCGTGTCAGCCGCCGCACCTTGCAGGAGTACCGCAACAACAGGGTGCTGCCCTTTATCCTTTTGGGAGGGAAGGTGCTTTACCCCGAATCGGGGTTGCGTGAGCTGCTGGAGGCGAACTACCGCAAGCCGATGGAATAAGGCGGCTGCATGAAAAAAAAGGAAACGGGCAACTCCTTCACGGGGCTGTCCGTTTCCTTTTTATTCTTATTATTATATGTCTTCTGCGTTTTCAGCAATACCCGGCTTTTCCGTTCTGTATGAACATCACGTATGCCTGCCGCTTTTCCTTCGAGAGTGCTTTCTCTACCAGCCACGTGCGGAACACGTGTGCATGGTAGGTGTTCAGCCGGAAGGCAACGGGGATGATGATTTCAAGCGAGTAAACATCCGCGTGCAGCCCGTTTTCAAGCCGCATGTAGCGGCACACCTCGTAGTCGTTCAGCACGTCCGGCTTGCGGACGGCTCTGATGGCGGCGTTCACAGCCGGGACGCCCGTGTGGAACAGTCCGGCGATTTCTGTGGCGGTCATCCATATCTCGTTACCGGTTACGCTGACCGTGTTGTCCTCTATGATGATGGTTCCTCGTGTCATGGCTTCTCTGTTTTTAGATGGTGCAACATGAAAATTCCTCGATGCCGTTCAACCTTGCGGCAAGGTTCTCCATGTCTTGGTTGAGCTTCTCTTTGGTGATTTTCGCGTATATCTGCGTCGTCTTTATGCTCTTGTGTCCCAGCATGGAACTCACCGTTTCGATGGGTACGCCGTTGGAGAGGAACACCGTCGTGGCTGCCGTGTGGCGGCTCTGATGCCACGTGATATGCTTGGTGATACCGCAACGCTTGGCGACGGAACGGATTCCGGCAAGGCACGTGTTGTAGTGGGGAACGGGGAAAATCCTGCCGTTCCCGCACAGACCCCGGTATTTGTCGATGATGCGCTTTGCGATGTCGAGCAGGCGGATATTGGACACCACGCCCGTCTTCTGGCGGTTGATGTTTATCCACTCGTGTTCGTCGAAGTAGGTATGGATGTTCTCTTCCGTCAGGTTGCGCATGTCGGCGAACGACAAGCCCGTGAAGGCGCAGAACAGGTAGAGGTCGCGGTAAAGCTCCTGCTTGGCGTTTTTCAGCCTGCCCTCCATCAGCAGCCGGATTTCCTCTTTCGTCAGGAAACTGCGTGTCGTTTCCTCCTTCTTGATTTCATACTCCCGGAACGGGTCGCGTGTGAGCCACTCGTTGTTGATGGCGATGAACACCATCGTCCGCAAGGGGCAGACATACAGCCACACGGTATTGGTGCAGCAGTGCTTGTCCGTGCGTAGGAACATCTCGAAGTCGGAGATGAAAGCGGGCGTAAGCTCTTTCAGCGCGATGTCCTTCACGCGGTAGCGGATGGTGAGGAATTCTTGCAGGTGCTTGTAAACGGTCTTGTACTTCAGGAGCGTGCCTTTGGCTTTCATGCCAGCCTCCACCTGTTTCTCGTAGTCCTCGTTGTGCTGGCGGAACACCTGCATCAGCGTGTGGTAGCGGTGTTCCAGTCCGAGAAAGGCGTTCTTGACCTTCTCCGCCGTGACGAAATTGTCACGCTCCATGATTTCCTGATAATGTCTGTTGATGCGCACACGCATCTTGTCGAGCATGCGGTTCGTTTCGAGTGCCGCCGTGCTTCTGCCCGTGACACGTCCCCCTTTGGTGTCCCACAGCTTGGGATCGACGGTCAGTTTGCAACTGAACTGCGTCTGGCTGCCGTCCACCGTGATGCGTCCCATGACGGGTACTGTCCCGTCCTTTTTCACTACCTGACGTTTGAGGTAGTAGATTACTGAAAATGTACTCTTCATCGTCCTTAATTTTTTTAGGTTCAAAATTAGTCGGTGAAGAGTCCGTCGCCGGTACGCAAAACGGGGAGGAACGGCGCAATCTTTTTCCGTAACCGGATTTGTTGCGTGGGTTGTCAATAACTCACTAATCCTTAACGCCTTGTTTCGTTATCCGTGTCCGTTTGTCGCCTTTTCGGGCATGGTTACGGACAAGTAACGTAGCGGCGTCCTGATTTGGCTTTAGGGGTGATTGCGATGGCTTCACGAATAATCGGAAGCACAACTGAAACCCTTGTAACTCAATTCTATCACTATATCTTTCCGCATTTCACTTTTTTGTAGTAACTTTGTGCCCAAAATATTAAAATTATTATTGTGTACGAACACAGATGAGAGATCATCAAATAGAATAAAGCTGTATGGAAAGAATCAGAATCAAAGATATAGCTAAACTGGCGGATGTATCGGTAGGAACCGTTGACCGTGTGATTCACAGGCGAAGCGGCGTTTCCGAAGCCAGCCGCAAACGGGTGGAGGAAATCTTGAAGCAACTGGATTATCAGCCCAACATGTATGCCAGCGCATTGGCGTCGAACAAGAAGTATGCTTTCGCCTGCCTGCTGCCACAGCACGAAGAAGGAGAATATTGGACGGATGTGGAAACCGGAATACACAATGCTATGGAGACTTATTCGGACTTCAACGTTGCCGTACAGATATCCTACTACGACCCGTATGACTACCACTCGTTTGCCAAGGCGTCCGAACAGATTCTGGTCCAGCGACCGGACGGTATAATGTTTGCCCCCACCATTCCGCAATATACCAAACCCTTCACTGAGGAACTGAAGTCGCAAGGCACACCTTATATATATATAGACTCAAACATCAAAGAAGAACCCGCCCTCTCCTTCTTCGGACAAGACTCGCACCAAAGCGGCTATTTCGCGGCTCGTATGCTGATGTTATTAGCCGGAAAAGATGCGGAAGAAGTGGTCATCTTCCGCAAGATCAACGAGGGTATCGTGGGGTCTAATCAGCAGGAACGCCGCGAGATAGGATTCAAAAAATATATGCAAGAATATCATTCCTCTTGCCGTATCCTTGAATTGAATCTCCATGCCAAACGCAATGGAGAAGACGCACGGATGTTGGATGAGTTTTTTATGAATCATCCCGACATAAAGAATGGAGTCACCTTCAACTCCAAAGCATACGTCATCGGCGAATATCTCCTGAAAAAACAAAAAACAGACTTTAACCTCATGGGTTATGACTTGTTGCAACGCAATGTGGATTGCCTGAAACGGGGAAGCATCTTCTTCCTCATTGCCCAGCAGCCTACCCGGCAAGGATTTGACGGCATCAAGGCACTATGCGAACATCTCATCTTGAAAAAAGAAATAGCAAGAGAACACTTCATGCCCATCGACTTGCTGACCAAAGAGAATATTGATTTTTACTATAACAAATAATCGCATTTGCAAGCAGACGATGTATAATCATGCCGCATGAATAAAAAACTGATGCATGAAATACAGATAAACGATACGTTGCAAGTGGTGAAACATAAATAAAAATAACCTATATGTTGGAAACAAAGTTCTTGAAAATTAATCCGACCGACAATGTAGCGATAGCCATCTCCGCACTCTCAGCCGGTGAAACAATCACGATAGACGGCAAGAATATCATTCTGAACGAGGACATTCCCGCCGGACATAAATTTGCATTGAAAGATTTTGCGGAAGGAGAAAATATCATTAAATATGGCTATCCCATAGGACATGCGATGAAAGTACAAAAAGAAGGCGATTGGATGAACGAGCACAACATCAAAACCAATCTCTCCGGACTGCTGGAGTATTCCTACCGACCTGTCAATGCCGATTTGGATATACCCAAAAAGCACCTGACTTTCAAAGGATACCGACGCAAAAATGGTGATGTAGGCGTGCGAAACGAGATATGGATCATCCCCACGGTGGGCTGCGTAAACGGCATTATCAGCCGACTTGCCGAAAGTTTGCGTCGCGAAACGGGAGGCAAAGGAGTGGACGCCATCATGGCCTACCCGCACAACTACGGCTGCTCACAGCTGGGCAAAGACCACGAAAACACCAAGAAGATTCTTCGCGACATGGCGCTACATCCCAATGCAGGGGCCGTACTCGTGGTGGGGCTGGGATGTGAAAACAACCAGCCGGACGTGTTCCGCGAGTTTCTGGGAGATTTTGACCCGGAGCGCATAGAGTTCATGGTCAGCCAGAAAGTGGGCAATGAGTATGAGGAAGGCATGAAACTGCTCCGCAAACTCTACGCAAAAGCCAGCCAAGACCAACGCGAGGACATCCCGTTGAGCGAACTACGAGTAGGTTTGAAGTGTGGCGGGTCGGATGGTTTCTCCGGCATCACGGCCAATCCGCTGCTGGGCATGTTCTCCGATTTTCTGATAGCCCAAGGTGGTACAAGTGTACTGACGGAGGTGCCCGAAATGTTTGGTGCGGAAACCATACTGATGAACCGTTGCCGCACCAAAGAGTTATTTGAGGAGACCGTAAAACTCATCAACGACTTTAAGGAGTATTTCCTCTCGCACGGCGAACCGGTAGGCGAAAATCCTTCGCCGGGCAATAAGGCTGGAGGCATCTCCACGCTGGAGGACAAAGCGCTGGGATGTACGCAGAAATGCGGCAAGAGCTACGTGGAGGGAGTACTTCCGTACGGCGAACGCTTGAAAGTGAAAGGACTGAACTTACTATCCGCTCCGGGCAACGATTTGGTCGCCGCCACTGCCCTCGCCTCGTGCGGTTGCCACATAGTACTGTTCACCACGGGCCGCGGAACACCGTTTGGAACCTATGTGCCTACCATGAAGATTTCCACCAACTCCACACTGGCCAAGAACAAACCGGGCTGGATTGATTTCAATGCGGGAGTAATCGTTGAAAACGAGGCGATGGAAAAAAACTGCGAATGCTTCATCGACTACATCATCAAGGTGGCAAGCGGCGAGTTCGTGAACAACGAAAAGAATGGATACAAGGAAATCGCCATCTTCAAGACGGGAGTAACGCTATAAAACACCCTCGCTGTGCGTAAAAAGAAAAAAACAGAAGAAATCTTTGGCTATCAAAAGGGAAAAACGTACCTTTGCGCCGCTATTACGAGATAATAGCATAATTCAAATCATTAATCAAAACATTTTAATTAAATGGCAACAAAAATCAGATTGCAAAGACATGGACGTAAAAGCTATGCTTTCTACTCTATCGTGATTGCAGACGTAAGAGCACCACGTGATGGTAAATTTATTGAAAAGATTGGTACTTACAACCCTAACACCAATCCCGCCACAGTAGATTTGAAATTCGACCGCGCACTCGACTGGGTACTGAAAGGTGCACAACCCACCGACACCGTCCGTAACATTCTTTCCCGTGAAGGCGTTTACATGAAGAAACACCTCCTTGGCGGTGTGGCTAAAGGCGCATTCGGCGAAGCCGAAGCCGAAGCAAAATTCGAAGCTTGGAAGAACAACAAACAAAGCGGTCTGGCTGCTCTGAAAGCAAAGGAAGAAGATGCCAAGAAAGCCGAAGCAAAAGCCCGTCTGGCAGCTGAGAAAAAAATAAACGAAGAAAAAGCCAAAGTATTAGCTGAAAAGAAAGCCGCTGAAGAAGCCGCTAAAGCCGCAGCCCAAGCACCTGCAGAAGAGGCTCCGGCAGCCGAAGAAGCTCCTGCTGAAGAAACTGCTGCTGAATAATTAGCAATATAAAATAGGATTAAAATGATAAAATCCTCTCCGGTTCATATCGGAGAGGATTTTTATTTATTATCTTTGTTGCTATATTATTTTCACAAAAAAAGAATAGCATGAAAAAGTTTACTTATCTACTGGCTGCTGCCGCTGTGTTTGCAGCTTGTAACAGCGAAAACAAAGGTTACACCATAACCGGAACCGTAGATGGTGCAGCCGACGGCGACACCGTATATCTGGGAAGTATGGAAGGACGCCAATTCGTGAAACTGGACTCCACCACCATCAAAGGCGGAACGTTTACCTTCGAGGGTAAGCAAGACACTGCCGTAAACCGCTACATCTCTTATAAAGCAGAAGGAAAAGAAGGGGCGACCATTGACTTCTTCCTCGAAAACGGCAAAATCAACATTAAACTCTCCGAAGGAAACAATTCGGCCACCGGTACGGCAAACAACGATGCTTATCAAGAAATCAGAACGCAAGTCAACGCACTGAGCAAACAGATGATGACCATCTACGAATCCATGTCGGACACCACCCTGACCGACGAAAAGCGCGAAGCCAACAACAAGGAAATGGAAAGCCTGGAGGAGAAGATGATAGAAGCCATCAAAGCCGGAATCAACAAGAACATCGCCACCCCCGTAGGCGTACAGCTGCTCAAGCAGAATTACTACTACATGGACGTGAAAGAGCTTGACCCGCTTATGCCGCAGATTCCCGCCGCTTTCGATAGCGACGAAACCATCGTCAAAATCAAAAACAATGTAGAAAAGATGAAAGCCACTGCCGTAGGCCAAAAGTTTACGGACTTCGAAATGCAGTCTCCGGAAGGCAAAACCGTGAAACTGTCCGACTACGTGGGCAAAGGCAAAGTGGTGCTCGTTGACTTCTGGGCAAGCTGGTGCGGACCATGCCGCCGCGAAATGCCCAATCTGGTAGATGCTTACGCCAAATACAAAAACAAGAACTTCGAAATCGTGGGCGTATCTTTAGACCAAAGCGCCGACGCATGGAAAGAAGCCATCAAGAAGCTGAACATTACCTGGCCGCAAATGTCCGACCTGAAATACTGGAACTGCGAAGGCGCTCAACTATATGCCGTAAGCAGCATTCCTCACACCGTACTGATTGACGGTGAAGGGGCCATCCTTGCACGCGGACTGCATGGCGACGAAATTCAGAAAAAGCTGGCCGAACTACTGAAGTAAGCTCTCCCTACTCAGTAGTCAAAAAATAAGGACATGCGGTTTAAAAAGATATTTTTAGACGCGGATTTCGCAGATTCCACGGATTTTCAGTTTACAAAAACCGTGTTGATTCGCGAAACCCGCGCCCGTCGTATATCATAACGCAACGCAACGAATGAAGAGTATGAGATTGTGAGTCACAAAGTGTAGGATTACAAGTCACGAAATGCGGGTTTTCAGCCGATGACATGCAGAGCGGAAGAAGTTCTCCGCCATGCCAGACTCCTCGTTTTTCGCCTGCCTCAAGAAAAAATACGTTCCACCATTATCATCCCAAGCCGCACGGTTTCCCACTGCTTCTCTTCATCGGCAAGCGACGAAGAAAGAAGTGCATTGGCATCCGGCAAACACAAGGTGAAACGTTTCAGAGGAATATAATTCAATACACTTTCTGTTTTGGCCTGCAATCCATCTAATTCGTCTTCGTCAGGATAATGAGACAGGACAAAACCGAAAACAGCCTCTTTTTCGTGTATGAACCAAAGCAGACGGTTGCGGTCGCAGGCACCGCAATCATAGTTCAGAAAATAAGCATCGGCACCATGCAATTGCACCAGCATATCGGTAGGTGCATGAAAAGCCACATACATCCCCGCAGGACGTTCGCGCAAAACACGGTTGTTCAGCCTGACGGTCTCTTCCATGATGACGGAATGCACCCCGTCAAACTGTATATAGCGGCAACCGGCATCGTAGAGCCAACCAAGCAGGGTTTTATAGCAAGAAGCAATGTCATCCGTCAATTGCCGGATGTCGGGATATACCATTTCCAATTGAGACCGCTCCACCCGTTGAAGAATCTGTGTCATGACTTCGGCCGGCGAAGGAACGTGCTGCTTCTTCATCACATCCTCTCCCGCTACGGACACCAAAAAGGCAAATTCCTCCAGAACGGGATGCCGAAGCAGGCCGAGCCTTCCTGTAATCTCCAAAAGAGAGCCTTCGGAGAAAAGACGATTGTCCTTTGAGCGGATGCCTTCCCAACTTTCCAAAAAATCGCGGGTGCGAAAACCGCCATCAGACACCACTTTCATGCCTCCCTGCTTCAGACGCTCCACGAGACGACGCACTTCCGCGTCCTCAACCGCCTGCAAAGTTTGCCGGCCCATTTTTCCTTCGTAATACTGTTTGCGGGCATCCTTCAGCACAGAGGGCACACAGAACGCCCCGGCTATATCAATCTTGAGTGGAAGAGACACATTGGCCATATTCATCCTTTTTTTGATTATTGTAAAAAACGAACGGCGCTTTGCCCGGATTTCACAGGAAGCAAAGCCACACATCCGTGAAAGAGAACTCTCAAAAAAAACCGATTAGCCGCAAATATAACCAAAGAATTTGAAAATACACCATCTCATCAAAATATTTATCTTCATTTGACATTTCGAAATTCATCAGCCGTCAAAAAAGAGTTCGGCGCACAACAACAAACATTTTAGAAAACTTTATTTCGCCAGAAGTTTCCACATTTCTAAACGAAAACAATTAACAATCAACCGATTAACACTTTTTAAAGCGACAAAAGTTTCCCAAAAACATAAACTTATAAATAAGAATGATAACTTTGTTTCCACAATTACTCTAAATAACCAATCCCGTTTTAAGCATAAAAAGTTATGATACAAACAGTACTAAAGCGTGATGGACGCATCGTCGGCTTCAACGAAGAAAAGATAGCCACGGCCATCCGTAAGGCCATGCTGCACACCGATAAGGGTGAAGATTTACAGCTGATACACCAGATTACAGACCACATCTCCTTCAAAGGAGACTCTCAGATGACAGTGGAAGCCATTCAGGACATGGTGGAACTGGAACTGATGAAGAGCAGCCGCAAAGACGTGGCCCAAAAGTACATAGCATACCGCAACCAGCGAAGCATCGCCCGCAAAGCAAAGACGCGCGACATGTTTCTGGAAATCATCAATATCAAATCCAACGACATCACGCGCGAGAACGCCAACATGAATGCCGACACCCCGGCCGGCATGATGATGAAGTTTGCCAGCGAAACCACCAAACCGTTTGTCGACGACTATTTGCTGAGCGAAGAAGCGCTGGAAGCCGTCAGCCACAACTACCTGCACATCCACGACAAGGATTACTACCCCACCAAGAGCCTGACCTGCGTGCAGCATCCGCTGGACCATATTCTGAAATACGGTTTCTCTGCCGGACACGGAGAATCGCGCCCGGCCAAACGCATCGAAACCGCCAGCATCCTTGGCTGCATTTCGCTGGAAACGGCCCAAAACGAGATGCACGGCGGACAAGCCATTCCTGCATTCGACTTCTATCTGGCGCCCTACGTCCGAAACAGCTACATCGAGGAAATCAAGAATCTGGAAGAGCTTAACTGCAAGGATTATTCACACCTCTACCAAAAGGAACTGACCGATTATTTGCAGCAGCCTCTGGACGGGCTGACTGACGAGAAACGCATCGTGCAGCATGCCGTCAACAACACGGTGGCACGCGTGCATCAGGCCATGGAAGCATTTATACACAACATGAACACCATCCACTCGCGCGGCGGTAATCAGGTGGTGTTCAGCTCCATCAACTACGGCACGGACACTTCGGCAGAGGGGCGCTGCATCATCCGCGAACTGCTGAAAAGCACCTATCAGGGCGTGGGAAACGGCGAAACCGCCATCTTCCCCATACAGATATGGAAGAAAAAACGGGGCGTCAGCTACCTGCCGGAAGACCGCAACCACGACCTCTACCAGTTGGCCTGCAAAGTCACGGCACGCCGTTTCTTCCCCAACTTCCTGAATCTGGACGCCACCTTCAACCAAAGCGAAGAGTGGAAAGCCAACGACCCGAAGCGCTATCAGCACGAGGTTGCCACCATGGGATGCCGCACCCGTGTCTTCGAGAACCGTTTCGGCCCGAAGACGTCCATCGGACGAGGAAACCTCTCCTTCTCCACCATCAACATTGTCCGTCTGGGCATCGAGTGCATGGAGATAGAAAATAAAGAACAACGCATCGCCCGTTTCTTTTCCCGGCTGGACTACATGCTCGAAGTCACCGCACGCCAACTGCACGAGCGCATGGAATTCCAAAAGACAGCTTTCGCCAAGCAATTCCCGTTGCTGATGTCCGCCTTGTGGATAGGCAGCGACAAACTGAAGCCCAATGACACCATTGCCCCCGTCATCAATCAGGGAACGCTGGGCATCGGCTTCATCGGATTGGCCGAGTGTCTCGTGGCTCTCCTCGGAAAGCACCACGGCGAATCGGAGGAAGCACAGGAACTTGGACTGAAAATCGTGACCTACATGCGCGACCGGGCCAATCAGTTCTCCGACCAATATCAGCACAATTACAGCATTCTGGCCACCCCGGCCGAAGGATTGTCGGGCAAGTTCACCCGCATAGACCGCAAGAAGTTCGGAATGTTGCCGGGCATCACCGACCGCGAATATTACACCAACTCCAATCACGTGCCCGTGTATTACAAATGCAGCGCCCGCCACAAGGCCGAAGTCGAAGCCCCCTATCACGACCTCACCCGGGGCGGCCACATCTTCTATGTGGAGATTGACGGCGACGCCACCCACAATCCGGAAGTTATCATGCGCGTGGTGGACATGATGGACTGCTACAACATCGGGTACGGCTCGGTGAACCACAACCGCAACCGTTGTCTGGATTGCGGTTACGAAAACTCCGTTCCGAATCTGGAAGTATGTCCCAAATGCGGCAGCAAGCACATAGACAAGCTGCAGCGCATCACCGGCTATCTGGTAGGCACTACCGACCGGTGGAACAATGCCAAGCTGGCCGAACTGAACGATAGAACGATACACGAGTAAATACAGCCATGCTTTCCATTCTTGATATATTAGAAGATACCACAGTGGACGGTCCGGGATTCCGGACCGCCATTTATGCCGCCGGATGCCCCAACCGATGTCCCGGATGCCACAATCCCGATTCGTGGGACATCAACCGAGGACGCCGGATGAGCGTCGACGAGATTCTGGAAAAAGTGCTTGCCGACAATTTTGCAGACGTCACCTTCAGTGGCGGCGACCCCATGTTTCAGCCCGAAGGCTTCGCCCAACTGGCATACGCCATCAAAAAACAGAGCCGGAAAAACATCTGGTGCTATACGGGATATACTTTTGAAAAGCTGCTGAACAATCCGCGCCAAGCCAAGCTGCTGGAATACATCGACGTGCTGGTGGACGGAAAATTCAAAGAAGAGCTGCGGGATGAAGAGCTCTACTTCCGGGGAAGCCGCAACCAGCGTCTGATAGACGTGCAGGCTTCGCTGAAAAGGAACGAAACCGTGACCTACAACTACAATCCCAAGATTTAGAAGCTGTCTTGAAATTACCTTAGTTCCTGTTTAAATTCTCACAGAAAAGTTTTTTACCCGGCTTGCTTTAAGTCTATTTTCGGTCTATTTTCTGTTTTCAGGAAGGACAGAGCGGAACAATCCATACCTCTTCAACACTTGCACCTACCGACAACGCACACTTGTACAAGTGATAGCTTACACTCCTACAAGTGAAAGGCTACACTTGTACAAATAAAAAGCGATGCTTGTACAAGTGTGGCCTCTCACTTGTACAAGCGTAAGTCGCTTGTTATCAGCAATAATTATTTCCATCAGCCCGCGTCCTCCTCATTGCGCTCCGTCACCCGAAAATGTGTAAAGGGCATACAGCATCCCCATTAATAGGTAGGCCGAGAAACATCTCTACACAAAACAAGCTAACCAAAAATAGGGAGCTGCACACCGTGAAAAGCCCCACAAGTAGGTATTTCACATTCTCCGGCAAAGGCTTTACTTTGCAGCAGACAAATTAATTATTTTATTCACGATGAAGAAAACAGGTGTTTTTTATGGTTCCAGCACCGGAACCTGCGAAGAGTTGGCTACTCAGATAGCCGGGAAATTAGGCGTTTCCTCCGCTGACGTACACAGTGTGGACAAGATGACCGCCGAACTGATTCAGGAATACGAGGTATTGGTATTGGGAACTTCGACGTGGGGTGACGGCGAATTGCAAGACGACTGGTACGACGGTATGAAAGTGCTGAAAAGCGCAGATCTTTCCATGAAGTTTGTCGCTCTGTTCGGATGTGGAGATTCAGAATCCTACTGCGACACATTCTGCGACGGTATCGGAATACTTTATGAAGACCTGAAAGACTCCGGATGCACGTTCTTGGGCAATAAAGTCAGTCCGGACGATTATTCTTTCTCTTCATCCATCGCTGTGGTGAACGGCGCTTTCGTAGGGCTTGCCCTCGACGAAGTGAACGAAAGCCACAAAACCGCCGGGCGTATCGATGCTTGGACGGCCGAACTGAAGAGCAAGCTTTAAGGCTTGTTCAAAATATCCTTTTGATTTTTTCTTTGCATGTGTTTATTATATGACGATATCATCCGCCGACATTCTGCCCGCAGACCTGAAAGTCTTTCTGAACCACGTCTATGAGTTCAAGAAGGGAGTTCGCCAGATGGTGCTCTATACTGTCAACCGCAAATACGAAGAATTTGCCACAGCCCGTCTGAGAAATCAGAAGATAGAGTACCTTATCCAGCCGGTAGACAAAAATAAAATTAATCTATTCTTCGGAAGACCGGAGTGTATACACGCTATCCGTTGCATGGTGACCCGCCCGCTGAATCAACTGACACCCGAAGAAGACTTCATTCTCGGTGCCATGTTGGGTTATGATATCTGTGCCCAGTGCGAACGTTATTGTGCACGCAAAAACAAGAGTATGACAAGTGCATAATTTCCCCGAACGTTTCGGCACAAAAAATGAAGCCGCAAGGATGTCGTAAAGACATTTTTGTGGCTTTGTTTGAGGGCATCGCATCAAAACCGTGTAATCAGCACTTTTGTCATACCGTTCGGAGAGTACGTTCAGAAAAACGGTTTCTCTTTTGAATCACACAGGTGAATGATGTTTTTCGGGTTAACTTTACAGAAGCGAAAGAAGGCTGTCCCGTTTCTCTCCGAGGACAGCCTTCTTCTTTCAGCATCGCGTGCTCAAACTCAAATGAACCAGCGAACGTAGCAGAAATCCTGACGGTGAGGCAGGTCGGCATTCTTCGGGAACATACGGTAGGATACCTTGAAGCTGCCGGCATTCTCCAGCTTGTGCTTCACCCTGAACGTATATAGGTTGCCCTCCTTCTTCACCACCTCGAACGGCTCTACGGAGTAGACGTGCTGCTGACCGTCGTGAGCCATATAAGTAGTTACCAGTTCCAGACCGACAGCATCGTTCAATCCCTTCTCGTTGATGACGTAAGTAATGGTATATTCCTTACCGCTCTCGATGGAACCCTTCATCAAATCTTCCGTCATTTCGGAAGACACCACTTCGATGCTATCCCACTTCCCGGCCACTTCTTCCTTCCAAGCTGCAATCTCTTTGGCTTTGGCATAACCATCGGCGGCCAGCGTCTTGAAACGTTCGGCCTGCTTGTTGTAGAACTTGCTGAAGTAATCGTCCAACTGGCGCTTCATGGTGTAATGAGGAGCAATCCGGGCGATGGAGTTCTTGATGGTTTTCACCCATCCTTCGGAATAACCTTTCTTGTTGCGCGCATAATACAGAGGCAGGATTTCCTGTTCGAGGATGCTGTAAATGGTGGCGGCATCCAGTTGGTCCTGATGCTCCTGATTTTGATAAGTACGCTTTTCGGTCAACGCCCAGCCTGCACCTTCGCGGTAGCCTTCCAGCCACCAGCCATCGAGTACGGAGAAGTTCAGCACACCGTTCATCAGCGCTTTCTCGCCGGAAGTTCCGGATGCTTCGAGCGGACGGGTCGGCGTGTTCAGCCAGATATCCACACCCGAAACCAGACGGCGAGCCAACTGCATATCGTAGTTCTCCAAGAAGATAATCTTGCCGAGGAATTCGGGACGACGGGAGATTTCAATGATGCGCTTAATCAATCCCTGACCTGCGCCATCGTGGGGATGAGCCTTGCCGGTGAACAGGAATTGTACCGGATAATCGGGATTGTTCACAATCTTGGACAGACGCTCCAAGTCGGTAAACAGCAGGTGTGCACGCTTATAGGTGGCGAAACGACGGCCGAAACCTATCATCAACGCGTTCGGATTAATCTTGTCCAGCAAAGAAACGATGCGCGAAGGATCGCCCTGATTCTTCAGCCAGCTTTCACGGTATTGCTTGCGCACGTAGTCAATCAGTTTATTCTTCATCACCATGCGCGTCTTCCAGATTTCTTCGTCGGAAACATTGTAAATAGCTTCCCAAATCTTGGGATTGGACTGGTCGTACCAGAAGTTCTCATCGAAATGCGAAGCGTAGAGATGCTTCCACTCCGTTGCGCTCCATGTGGGGAAGTGAACACCGTTGGTGACATAGCCCACGTGGCTTTCTTCGGGGAAATAGCCCTTCCAGATGGAAGCGAACATCTCCTGCGAAACCTTTCCGTGCAGCCAGCTCACGCCGTTCACCTCCTGCGAAGTGTTGCATGCAAACACCGACATGCAGAAACGCTCGTTCTTGTCGCCCGGATTATTACGTCCGAGGTCCATCAAGTCGTCCCAACTGATGCCCATCTTAGAAGGATAGCCTCCCATGTACTTCCCGAACAGGCCTTCGTCAAAGTAATCGTGACCTGCGGGCACCGGTGTGTGTACCGTGTAAAGCGAAGAGACGCGCACCAGCTCAATGGCCTGATCGTAGGTCAATCCTTCAGCCACATAGTCGCAAATACGCTGCACGTTTATCAAGGCGGCATGCCCTTCGTTGCAATGATAAATATCTTTCTTGATGCCCAGCTTCTTCAAGGTCAGCATACCTCCGATACCAAGCAGAATCTCTTGCTTCAGACGGTTCTCCCAGTCGCCGCCATAAAGCTGATGCGTGATGGGACGGTCGAACTCGCTGTTCATCTCGTTGTCCGTATCGAGCAGATAGAGGGCGATGCGTCCTACGTTCACTCTCCACACATAGGCATGCACGTAGTAGTCCATATAAGGCACATCCACCACCACTTGCTGGCCGTTTTCGTCCAACACACGGTCGATGGGTAACTGGCCGAAGTTCTGCGCTTCGTAATTGGCCACTTGCTGCCCGTCCATAGACAATGTTTGAGTGAAATAGCCGTAACGATACAGGAAACCGACCGCACACATATCGACGTTGCTGTCGGATGCTTCTTTCAGGTAGTCGCCGGCAAGCACACCCAAGCCGCCGGAGTATATTTTAAGTACATGATTCAACCCATACTCCATACTGAAATATGCCACCGACGGGCGGTTACTGTCAGGAGCCATATCCATATAAGCGCGGAATTTGGAATAAACGTCTTCCATTCTGCGCAAAATCGCCTTATCTTTGGCAAGTGCTTCGAGTTTAGCATAACTCATACGTTCCAGCAGCAGTATCGGATTCTGTCCTACTTCTTTCCAGAGCTCAGAGTCAAGATCTCTGAACAGTTCGGTGGCTTCATAATTCCATGACCACCAAATGTTGCGTGCAATTTCCGATAATTTCTCCAATTCGGGAGGAATGTGAGCCTTCACATTCACATCTTTCCAGTTCGGAGTGTTTGCATTACTAACTTTAATCTTCATTGTATGATTACTAATTGATTAATAAATCTTTAAAATTTAACAACGCTTTGCAGCATTGCGCAAGGCAATGTCGTAAGCCTCATAATAATATTGTATAAAGTGTTTCCACAAAGCCTGCTCGGCCACCCGGGCGGCACGCTTTCTTATTTCCTTGACTTCTGTTTCCGTCTTGGCAGAAAACAAGGCAATGGTATCTTTGATACCGTCAGCCACTTCAGAACAGTTGTAGTCCGAACGGTGTAGTACCTCCACGCCATCGTCTATGCCATGCTGGTTCTTCAGGCCATTCACCCAGCGTCCAAAGCCGGCGAGATCGGTAGTGATAGTAGGCACGCGGAAAGCCACACTTTCCAGCGGCGTATAGCCCCATGGCTCGTAATAGGAGGGATAAACGCTAAGGTCTTGGCCTAAAATGATGTCATAGTAATGTTTGTTGAAGATGCCGTCTTTGCCATCGAGGTAGCAAGGCACGAAAATCACTTTCACTTTATCTTCAGGACGATTTCCCATGCCGAGATATTTCAGCATATCAAGCACTTGATCGTGCGTCATGTTGCGCAACCAATGTGTGATAAAAGGACACTCCAGAGCAGTGGAGAAATTATCTTTACTCTTGAGGCGCTGCCGCAAATCTTCGCGGGGTTCTCCTACCCAACCGGGTACATTTACGAAGGCCAACACTTTCTTCTTCAGGTTTCTGTCACGGTTCAGCCGGTTCAATGCTTCGAGAAAAAGATTGATGCCTTTGTTCTTGAACTCATATCGTCCGCTGGTGCCTACAATCAGTGTGTCGTCATCCAAATCCTCGCCCAACAGGCAGTTTGCCACCCGCAACATGGCGGAACGGGCACGTTTGCGCTTGCCGGTAAAAGTAGAGCCCTTTGGCACAAAGCCGTCCTCAAAACCATTCATCAGCACCACGTCGGCCGATTTTTCGAGCAGTTCCTTGCACTCGTTGTTCGTAATTTCGCTCACTGTGGTGAAGCAATCTACATAATGGGCCGCCTGCTTCTCTATGGAATGTTTTGACTCGATATTCAGTTCTTGCGCCATCTGGTCGCCGTTGTATGCAAAAAGATAGTCATACAAAGGCTTGCCGTTGCCTGCAATGGAACGACCTATGGAGGTGGCATGGGTAGTGAAGATAGTTGCTATTTCGGGAACTGCGGCCTGAAGGTAGAGCGCCCCCATACCGGTCATCCACTCATGTGCCTGAAACACAATGCTGTCTGTCTCCAGCAGATTATAGCGACAGAAACTTTCCGTCACCTTCCCGGTGGCATAAGCAAACATAGATGCTTCATCATAATCACCATAAGCATGCAACGAATCCACCTGAAAGCGATTCCACATGTCGGTATAGATTTCGTTTTTCCGTGCGAAGAATGGGGTGAAGTCTACCAAAATAACGATGGGAGCACCGGGGATATTCCAACGTCCGATGCGGACTGAAAGGTTTTCTTTCTCGGCTGCATGCTTTCTCCATGCTGCCCAAAGAGTGTCGGACTCGACAAACAATGGATTTTCTTTTCCTTGCCAAATATCCGGTCCGATATAAAACAGCTTATCACGAAACTTTGCCTGCAAAGTAGTTGCCTTGGTGGATAAGACTGTATAGATACCGCCTACTTTATTACATACTTCCCAACTTGCTTCGAAGATATAATCGGGGGTAAGTAGTTCTTTAATCATATTTACGTTACAATCTCTTTTTCTAAAAATAATGCGGCGCAAAATTACATATTATTCTTTGAAAAATAGCCTTTTAATCGAAAAAACTAATGAAAGATGCATAAACATCACACTTGGTACCTGACAAAGTTTGGAAAGAAAGGGAGATGAAATGTGAGGACAGGAAAGAAAAAGCATGAGGAGATAAAAAGGTAGCGGACTTTGCGGATTAGCACGGTGTGTCTACCGACAAAATCCGTGAAATCCGCAAAGTCCGTGTCTATAAAGACATTATGGAGGCTTCTTGAGAATAAGCCTCTATTTTATGCTTATACCATCAATGCGGCCACCAATGCCAAGATAGCGTAAAACTCCGGAAGGGCGGCATAAATCATGGTGTTGGTCTGCACGTCGTGTCCTTGTGAAATGCCGGCGATGCCATGTGCGCAAATCTGTCCTTGGCGAATGGCCGAGAACAAACATACCAAACCTACACCCAGTCCGATGCCGAGCATCAAAGGGCCGTCCGTAGCAAAATCCCTGCCCATAGACATCAAGAAGGCCACGAAACCGTAAAGTCCCTGCGTGGCCGGAAGAGCCGACAAAATCATGTAACTGGCCGACTTGGAAGGGTCTTTCTTCAAAGCGCCTTCTGCCGCACTACCTGCTATGGTGGTGCCAAAACAACTACCAATTCCTGCAAGGGCCAACATCAGACCCAAACCGAGATAACCTAAAATTTCATTCATAATGCTTCTTCTTTTTATTTGTTTTTCAATTTGTTTATTTCTTCACTACGCTAAAAGGGTTGTAGGCTTCGCCCTTACCTTCGTAACCGGAGTTCTTAAAGTATTCGACGAACGTCAGACGAAGCGGATGCACAAATGCGCTCAGGCAGGACATCGCAATGTTCAACGAGTGACCGAATACCAATATCAGTCCGCAGAACAACCAACCCAAAAGCGGACCTGCCGCATCGTTCACCATAAATGCAAGCTGATTGAAAACGCCTCCCAGCATACCGCCTGCCAGCCCAAGGGCATACAGACGGATATAGGACAAGATGTCGCCCATCAGACCGGTAGCCATGTTGTAGGTATCCCATACGCCGGCACCGATGTTGACGAATACATTCCGATGAATATTGTTCAGCAGATAAATGCCGATGGCCGAAATGCCGCCAATCACGATGAACGCCCATGTAGAGACTTCTTCCGAAATAATCTTGAAGAAAGAGAGTCCGCCGGTGCAGATAAAACCTACCACCAACAGCAACCAGCCCCATGCGCTGAGCGACTCCTTGAATCCGAAACGCACGGTCTGCCCCACAGCTTTCACCGTCATGGCGATGCAAATATGAACCGCACCGATAATCAGTGCCAACAGCATTTGTTTATCATAGCCGGTATCGCCTATCTTGCCCACAATCATGAACTCTTTCAGCGGTGCGGGTATCTCCAAATCGAAGAGGCTCACTCCGAAGAACGTTCCCAGCACAGCACCGAAAACGGTGGTAAAGATGCCCAGCGTAATCACCAGATTCATCATGCCGCGCAAGGATGCCGATAGTTTCTTCTTCAGAATGAATCCGAGTGCAATCAGCACCAATCCATAACCGGCATCGCCCATACAGAAGGCAAAGAACAACGAGAAGAAAGGTGCAAGAATCGGTGTAGGGTCGAACTCTGCATAATCGGGCATGCCATACATTTTTGTCAGCACTTCGTACATGCGGGTATAGGCATTGTTTTTCAGCTTGATGGGCGCATTGTCCTCGCGCTTGGCGCTTCTAATTTCATAGTAAGTGCCGTTTTCGGCAAGCAACTTTGTCACTTCGGCTTCATTGTCTTCCGGTATCCAGCCTTCCAGCAACACGACAGCCCCTTCGACCGTGCGCTCACTGTTCAGTTTCACTTTCAGCAGGTCTATGTCTCCTTCGAGCAACAGGCTGTACTGTTCCAATGTACGATAGTTTGCCTTGCAGAATGCTTTCAGTTCGGCACGCGCCTGCTCCAGCGCTTCTTCCGTATCGGTTCTCTTTCGATTCAGCTCCGAAAGGCTCAGCGAAGGCAGTCTCAGCTGTTCGGCATCCAGTTCTACGGGTCGGGGATTGACGGTCACAAAATAGAGGTGCCCGCCATCTTCCTTCACTACGATGGCGTTGTAATCTTCCGCCCATGCATCGTTGTATTCCTTTTCCGCACAAGTATAGAATTGTACAAACCAACCTGCGCTTTCCAATCTGCGCACAGTCTTCCAATCAAAATCTCCCCAGATTTCCATCTGTGCCCTGTCTTTGTCGATAGCGGGAATTTGCTGGTTCAGGTCTTGTATCTTTGTCTGTAAGTCCTCATATGATTTCACCAAAGCATCCGCCGATTCGTCTTTATGTACCGTTTCTTCGGGTTGTTTATCAGCCAAAAGATACATACTCTGAAGCATATTCTTGTAGAGCGTGCGTTTCTGCACGAAACGCAGCAGAGTATCGTCCATCTCGCCCCGTTGCTTCTCGACAATATGCACCACTCCCAATTCTCGAATCTGCTGCAAGAACTGTTCGTACTCCTTATGATACACAAGGAATGTGAGCTTCTTCATTTTTGTGATCATGCCTCTGCCTCCTTCCTTTTCTCTTGATGGGACTTCATGATTTTCTG
This sequence comes from Bacteroides zoogleoformans, assembly GCF_002998435.1. Classification (NCBI taxonomy): domain Bacteria; kingdom Pseudomonadati; phylum Bacteroidota; class Bacteroidia; order Bacteroidales; family Bacteroidaceae; genus Bacteroides; species Bacteroides zoogleoformans. The sequence continues at coordinate 778,040 of NZ_CP027231.1, forward strand.
CGACGACTTGGAGAGGTTTTCTTCGTCTTCCATGAATCGTTTGATTTTGCGCAGCGCATCCTGATAACCCGGAATCTGTACTTTCTCAAAAAGATTCACCTTCTGGGTGGTCTTTTTACGCGCATGTTCCAGCAAGTTCAGTTTGGCAACGGTAAATTCGCGCTCAATGGCGGTATGCGCCAACGACTTGAGCAAGTGCAACCCGTCCGCATACCATTTGGGAGCGCTGAACAGACTGTACGGACGTATCTCGAAATCCACGTTTTCGAGCAACGGCACCCTTACGCCGGCAATCTTCTTCACGCCGAGATGAACATCGCTGACCTTTATCAATGAGGCGTCGAACTCATTCCAAAGGGCGAACATGGCTTCGTAAGCTTGGATTTCCTTTTCCAACCTCGCGTCCAGCGCGGCAGCATCGGTTTTGCAGCGCTTCACTTCCATGCGCAGGGCACTCTCCTTGTTCTTGATGATGGGAAGTGTACGCACGCGCACCTTCAGTTGCTTTTCCAACTGCTGGAGGGAGGTCTTGTTATATTGAAACTTGATAGCCACTTCTTTTAGTGATTAACGATTAGTGATTAGTGATTTGTTTTCGGCCAAAATTCGTCTACCAACTCTTTCTTGATATTCACTTCCTCGGAACGGAAATACTTGCCGAACAAGTCCCAAGCTACATCGAGCATTTCGGTGGTATCGAGATTGACGTCAATGGCCAACAGTTGGTTGGAGTAGTCTTTCGCAAAAGCAAGCGTACGTTCGTCGTAATTCGTCAGGTCGAAACCGTTTTCAAGCTTGGTCTTGGCATTGGCGGCATCGGCGTACAGACGCACGGCGGCGTTCATCACCTGTGGATGGTCTTTACGCGTCTTCTTTCCCGTAACCAACTGCTTCAGACGCGACAAGGAACGGAAAGGATCTACAATCACCTTACCGATATCGCTGTCACGGCGGAGGAACAACTGTCCTTCCGTGATATACCCTGTATTGTCGGGTACGGCATGCGTGATATCGCCACCTGAGAGGGTCGTCACTGCAATAATCGTTATCGAACCGCCACTTGGGAACTGCACCGCCTTCTCGTATATCTTTGCCAAATCCGAATAGAGGGAGCCGGGCATGGAGTCCTTGGAAGGAATCTGATCCATACGGTTGGACACAATGGCCAAGGCATCGGCATAAGAAGTCATGTCCGTCAGCAGAACCAGCACCTTCTCATTATTGTTCACCGCGAAATATTCGGCAGCTGTCAGGGCCATGTCCGGAATCAGCAGACGCTCCACCGGAGGGTTCTCGGTAGTGTTCATGAAGCTGACGATACGGTCGAGCGCACCGGCATTGGAAAACACGTTCTTGAAGTAGAGGTAGTCGTCATTCGTCATACCCATGCCGCCCAGAATAATCTTGTCCGTCTCGGCACGCAGCGCCACATTGGCCATCACCTGATTGAAAGGCTGGTCGGGGTCAGCAAAAAACGGAATCTTCTGTCCGGACACCAGCGTATTGTTTAAGTCGATACCTGCAATACCGGTTGCAATGAGTTCCGAAGGCTGTTTACGACGGACCGGATTCACTGACGGACCGCCGATTTCCACCTCTTCGCCTTCAATGGCGGGACCGCCGTCAATGGGGTCGCCAAATGCGTTGAAGAAGCGTCCGGCAAGCTGCTCGCTCACTTTGATTGTAGGAGCCTTGCCCAAGAATACCACCTCTGCATTGGTAGGAATGCCTTCCGTACCTTCAAACACCTGCAAAGTCACTTCGTCGCCGGCAATCTTTACCACCTGCGCCAGTTTACCGTTCACCGTCGCCAACTCGTCATATCCCACTCCGGTTGCCTTGAGCGAACACGTAGCTTTGGTAATCTGCGTTATCTTGGTATATATTTTTTGAAATGCTTTTGTTGCCATTTATTTATCTATTTGACAATTTACTATTTACCATTTTAATCTCTCGTCATTCTTCCCGCAATTTCTCCGCTCACCCTTCTGCCGCAAGGCCTGTATCTGTAAAACCCCTGAACAGAAAATCGTAAACTTCAAAACGGCAAGTCGTTCTTTCAAGCTCTACGCTCTTCAATCAGTTCCGACAACTGCTTGTAAAAGCCATCGTAAGCTTCAGACTTGAACTTCGAGTAGTTCATCTGCTTGCAGATGTTAATCATCTTCTTGAAGTAGTCCATCACCTCATTGAAGTTATCAAACTTAAATTCAGTATGACAGATGTTTATCACCATATTCAGAATTTCTTCCTGACGATCCATTGGAGTCACGGCATCAATCTCGTCGAAAGCGTCTTGCTGCAAGATAACGAAGTCTATCAATTCCGATTTCCAGAACGTCACGTGATACTCTACAGGCACACCGTCATCACCCAGAATGTTGATTTGCTCTGCAATCTCCTTACCCCGCTGCAAACGGGTCTTGACTTCATTTACCTTTCCAATCCACTCGCCGTTGATGCGCTTGCTGATGTAGTCCGCGAATTCGGGATATTCAATGTATTTAGAATAAGAATCAATCGGGTTAACCGCCGGATAACGTTTTTTGTCGGCACGGTCTTGCTCAAGGGCATAGAAACAACGGGCCACCTTTTTTGTATTCTCGGTTACCGGCTCCTTCAAGTTACCGCCGGCGGGAGATACCGTACCGATGAATGTAATGGAACCCGTCTCGCCGTTGTTCAACGTCACATAACCGGCACGACCGTAGAAGTTGGATATGATGGATGACAAGTCCATCGGGAAAGCATCGGGTCCGGGAAGTTCTTCCATACGGTTGGACATCTCGCGCAATGCCTGTGCCCAACGCGATGTGGAATCGGCCATCAGCAATACCTTCAATCCCATGCTGCGATAATATTCGGCAATCGTCATGGCCGTGTAGACAGATGCTTCACGCGCGGCAACCGGCATGTTCGAGGTATTGGCAATGATAATGGTACGCTCCATCAGTTTACGTCCGGTGTGCGGGTCTACCAGCTCGGGAAATTCCGTAAAGATTTCCACCACCTCGTTGGCACGCTCTCCGCAAGCCGCTATGATAACGATATCCGCCTCCGCCTGCTTGGAAATGGCATGCTGAAGCACCGTCTTGCCTGTACCGAACGGACCGGGAATAAATCCCGTACCTCCTTCCACTATCGGATTGGCCGTATCGATGACACGTACTCCGGTTTCCAACAATTTGAAAGGACGGGGCTTTTCTTTATAGCTCGTCATGGCACGCTTCACGGGCCATTTCTGTATCATGTTCACTTGGATGTCGTTGCCTTCTTCATCGGTCAGCACCGCAACAGTATCTTCAATGGTGTAGTCACCTTCTGCTACAATGGACTTCACAGTACATACACCCTTTTGTTCAAAAGGCACCATGATTTTCAACGGCTGGAAATTTTCATTCACTTGCCCCAGCCAAGCGGCAGCTTCTACCTTGTCGCCCACCTTCACCAAAGGGACAAAATGCCATTTGCTTGCTTTATCCAGCGGATAGGTGTATTGTCCGCGTTTCAGGAAAACGCCATCCATTTTGTCTAGGTCGTTCTGCAGACCATCATAATTCTTTGAAAGCATACCCGGCCCCAGCGTCACTTCGAGCATGTGTCCGGTAAACTCGGCCTCGGCTCCCACCTTTAGTCCGCGGGTGCTTTCAAACACCTGTACATAAACCTGGGTGCCTACCACCTTAATCACCTCCGCCATCAACCTGTCTCCACCGGTCGAGATATAGCAAATCTCGTTTTGCGCTACCGGTCCGTCAACGACGAGGGTCACCATGTTGGCTATTACGCCACTTACAGTTCCTTTTGTTGCCATATAATCATGTTATTTATTTTATCTGAATTCTGCGGGTATCTGTACTTCGTCTTTCAAAGCAGCAATCATGCTGCGAAACAATCGGTTACCCTTTTCTTTGTCCAATGAAATCCAACGCTCAATCATCTCCAGCTGTTGCAGGAAGACGAACAGACGTTCTACCGTGAAATAGTCGAAAACGGTAGCTTCTTCCATCCAATCCCAACGGAGTTGGTCTATCTTCTTTTCCCGTTCCACCAACTCATTCGTTTCACTGATTTTCACCAACTGCTCCAAATATTCCACCTCACTGCCCAAGCCGAAATCACGCGCATTCGAAGTTCGCAACGCTTCGCACACCTCCGTATCACCCACAATAAGCGGGGCAACCTCCATCTTGAACTTTCGAGCCGTAAGTGCTGTCAATACATTGTTCACGGTAAGATTGAAAGTAAACCATGAAGCTACAAAACGATTCTTACACTTCATTGCATAGGCATAATAAAGCGCAGCCAGACGGTTCTCATACAAGACACCATTTCCGCCGGCAGGCATACTGAAATATTCAGAGATAAAAGCACACAGATAGGAAGGGAAGACACCATCGGGCAGTTCATCACCCTCTTTCAATCGAGAGATATACTCCGTCAATTCCCCGGCAGCATAGT